>NZ_NMOK02000050.1:0-71554 GCF_003399985.2 Paenibacillus sp. ATY16
ACGAAGTGTCTACTTTTTAGTTTAAGACCATTCCTAGCTCTTCTAGTGGATAGAATCCAACGTAGCTGCCGGGAACCACACTTTGGGTCTGTTTTTACTGGATAAATCCAACGTGCGAGTAAGGAACGCATGACGAAGGTGTGACGAAGGTGCACCGAACGAACAATAACGACACAACAAAGATAGGATGAACGCTCAAGCAAGGCACAACGCAGAAGGTACAACGAGGGTATAACGAGAACGCAACGAGCACAACGAAGATACGATGAACGTTTGAGCAAGGCACAACGCGGAAGGCACGCCGAGTGAGGCCACAACCAGGCCACAACGAACACAATAAAAAGCCGCCCCTAAGGGCGGCCCTCCAAACCATTTTACACGCCAACAACCGTCACTTGCTTGCCATTCTTCTGCAAGCGGTCGACCGTCTTGCGGACGGCGAGGTTCGCCGTATGATCCCATACCTTCGTGCCGGAGAGGTCGATGCGGACCTCCTCCGCTTCGCAGTCATGCTCGATCCGCTCCTCCAGCTCGGAGGCGGAGGCGAAGAACAGCTGGCCGTGCACGCGGTACGTCCGCGTTGATCCATTCCATTCGTCTTGAATATGCACCTTGGAAGCTTTTACCGCGAATCCGATAAAGCTTACGAACACGCCGGCAACTACGCCGATCGCCAGATCATGCGTGAGCAGCACGGCGCCAACCGTCACCAGCATAACGACAGTCTCGCCAAGCGGCAGACGGTTCATGCGGAACACGGAGCTCCAGTCGAAGATTGCGATGCATACCATCAGCATAATGCCCACCAGCGCAGCCATCGGCACAAGCGCCAGCAGATCGCCAAGCAGCACGACGAGCAGCAGGAGGAACAACGCCGCGACGAGAGTCGACAAGCGGTTTTTACCGCCCATTTTCACGTTAAGCACCGATTCCGCGACCAATGCGCAGCCCGCCATCCCGCCGAAAAATCCGGCAACGATATTGGCAATGCCCTGCCCCTTCATCTCCCGGTTCTTATCCGTCTTCTCCCCGGTCATCTCGTCCAGCAGGTTATGCGTGAGCATCGTCTCCGTATAACCAACTACCGCAAGCGACAAGGAGTACGGGAGAATAATCCAAAGCGTATCCAGGCTGAACGATATATCCGGCAGCAAAAACGACGGCAGCGAAGCGTCAATCGCGGCGATATCGCCGATCCGCGTAACATCCCCCATGCCAAGCGCCCATACGGCCAGCGTCAGCACCACAACCGCAATCAGAGGCGATGGAATCGCCTTAAAGAAACGAGGAACAAGATAGATAATGCCAAGAGTTACGGCAACAAGCGCGTACATGGCCCAGGACTCGCCTTTGAAATACCGCAGCTGCGACATGAAAATCATAATCGCCAGCGCGTTAATGAACCCCGTCAGCACGCCCGAAGGGACAAACCGCATCAGCTTACCAAGCTTAAACACGCCCATCAGGAACTGAATGACGCCCGTCAGCACGGTTGCCGCAAACAAATACTCGATGCCATGCTCTTTCACCAGCGTCAGCATAAGAACGGCCATCGAGCCGGCCGCAGCCGAGATCATGCCCGGTCTGCCGCCCAGACACGTAATAACAAGAAGTATACAAATCGAAGCATAAATGCCCACGACTGGCGGGACTCCAGCCATAAACGAGAAAGCAAGAGAATCCGGCACAAGCGCCAGCGTTGCCGTAATGCCGGCCAGTATGTTCATTCTCGCGTTACTCGTCCACTGCTCCCGCCATGAAGTCTTCAAACTCATGGTTCACCTCAACTAATCTATGATAACGTCCGACCAGGCCACCCCGGTCCGGCACCTCATCCTCGAAACGAAACGACAAACAAAAAGACCAGCTCAACGAGCCGGTCATTCGACTATCTTCATGATACCCTGCTCTTCCGCAAAGGGTCAATCCCAAATGAAGGGACGACCATAAGCGGCCGCCCCTTCCCAACATAAAGCTTTTTAGTATCCTTCGCCTTGTCCGCCAGTCACAATCGCTACGCTCGAGCTTGCACCGATCCGGCTTGCGCCTGCCTCAATCATCTTGAGCGCAGTCTCCAGATCGCGAACGCCGCCGGAAGCTTTTACGCCCAGATCCGGACCAACCGTACGACGCATCAGCGCGATATCTTCCGCCGTAGCTCCGCCTTTGCCAAAGCCCGTCGACGTCTTCACGAAGTCCGCTCCCGCTTCCTTGCAGATCTCGCAGGCACGTACCTTCTCTTCGTCGGTAAGCAGGCCAGTCTCCAGAATTACCTTCAGAACGGCTTTCCCTTTGCACGCCAGCACTACGCCTTCCACATCATGCTTCACGCCTTCGAAGTCGCCGGACTTGATCAGGCCAACGTTGATTACCATATCGACTTCCGTCGCGCCATTCGCAATCGCGTCCTTCGCTTCCTCAGCCTTCGCAAAGGTCGTAGTCGCTCCAAGCGGGAAGCCTACAACCGTAGTGATGCCAACGCCGGAGCCCGCTAGCTCCTGCGCCGCAAGCGCGACATAACCCGGATTCACGCAAACCGTTGCAAAATGATACTGCTTCGCTTCTTCGCAAAGCTTGATAATCTCTTGTTTCGTCGTTTCCGCTTTCAGTGCAGTATGATCAATGTAAGCAGCTACTTCCCCCGCCGACAGATTTTTTTGATTACTCATACCCATCCTCCAATATTTATCTACTCTATTATCCTTTGAACTCCAGCAAGTGCTGCGCCGTAACCTGGTCGGTTATTAGCGTATTTGTATACTGGCCGTTTAATGCGCCGTATATCGCTTCCACTTTGCTTGGTCCTCCGGCAACAAGAACGGACCATTCCTTCTTCTTCAGCTCGTTTAAGTCTATGCCGATTGTGCGGTGATCCAGCTCCTCGCTGCATAGCTGCCCGTTAATATCGATAATCCGGGAGCAAATATCGCCAACGCCGCGCGATAAAATAATGCCCAGATCCTCGTCGGAAAAATAATTCGCGCGGATCAGGACCGAATCTTCCGTCGGCGCCCCTACCGTGACAACCGCGATATTGGCCTGCTTGCCCATATCGAGGATTTTGCGAATATGCCTGTCCGCTTCAATCGCGTGCTTCACGACCGCATGATCCACAATCGCCGGCAGCGGAATCAAGTATGGCGATGTCTGATACGCCTTCGCGAACAGCTGCGCAATCTCATACGCATACGTATTCGTCTCGGAATGGCTTACGCCGCCGTTCAACTGCACAACCTTTACCTTCTTCGTATGCTTGTTCGGCAGACGGGTAGCCACTTCATATAATGTTGTTCCCCAAGTGACGGCGATCGTATCGCCATCTTGTACCGTATCGTTCAGAAAATTAGCCGCAGCCTCGCCAATGACCTTCTTGACCATGGCGTCCTCGTATTTCGGTACGGAAGCTACAATCGCTTCCTTCAGGCCAAAGCGTTCCTTGAGCATGCGGGCGCGTTCCCGGTTATCGGAGGCCGGGTCCATAATGCGAATCTGCACGATGCCGTCTTCCTTCGCCTGCTGCAGAAAACGCGAAACCGTCGGGCGCGATACGCCCAGCTTTTTCGCTATCTCCTGTTGATTGTAGTCAAGCTCGTAATACATACGGGCCGCTTCAAGCATTTTCACCCGTTTATCACTTAGCTCCTCCATCCGTCTTCCCCTCTCGCAGAGTTGCCTTTAAGTTATGAGAATATGATCGAATTAATATGACAATATTTCAGGACTATTATACGTGCACCTACCAGCCAGAGCAACAGCCGGCTATATTTAACGCCAAGTTTTGACATTTGTTCAAGGAACTAGTGTAACTATTGTGCACAGGGGGATGAAATAACGATGTCGAAAGCTAGGAAAGATGGACGAATAGAAAAAGGACTTACGACTCAATTTGCTAAATTTTCAGATAATTTACAAGAATTTGAAAGGAGATCCCTTCCAAATACCGAATACGTACTGTCGATAAAAGAAAAATATACAGTGGAGGGATACGATGCTTATCAAGCTTAGAAAAATGAAGTGGGCAGCGGGGACGCTGCTTACCGCATCGCTTTTTGCTGCGTCTGTCGGCGTTGTGGCAGCAGCAGACGAAACGGCAGTACCCGCTTCCGCCAAGCACATCACTCTTCTGCACACGAATGACATGCACGCGCGCGCCGTGGAAGGAACCTCGGGAGAAATGGGCTATGCCAAGCTTGCCGGCATTATCGACAGCTACCGCAAGGCTAATCCGGACAGCCTGCTGCTTGATGCGGGCGATGCTACGCACGGGACTACCTTCGCCACGCTGGTGAACGGCGAGAGTGTCGTACAGGTGATGAACAAGATGGGGTATGACGCCTTTGTTCCGGGCAACCATGACTTCAACTATGGCTACAAGCGGCTGCTTGAGCTTGAACAGATGATGAAGTTCCCGGTTCTCAGCGCAAACGTTAAGGTTGCTAAAGACAATACGTCCTTATTCAAGCCTTATATTATTAAGGAAGTGGATGGCGTGAAGGTGGGGATCTTTGGCCTGACAACGCCGGAGACCGCTTATAAGACGCATCCCAAAAACGTAGAAGGCTTAACCTTCTCCGATCCAACCAAAGAAGCTCAAGCTATTGTGGACGAGCTCAAAGACAAGACCGATGTCATCGTTGCAGTGGGACACATCGGCCAGGATGCCTCCAGCGTTGATACAAGCCTGAAGATCGTCAAAGCCGTAGACGGCATCGACGTTTTTATCGACGGGCATAGCCACACCGTGCTGGAGCATGGCCTTACGGCCGGCCATGACACGCTGATCGCAAGCGCCGGCGAATATACGAAGTACTTGGGCGTTGTGGATCTGTGGGTAGACGGCGGCAAAGTCGTGAAGAAGGAAGCGAAGCTCGAGAACAAAGATACCGCGGCGAGCATCACGCCTAACGCCGAGATTTCGGATATGGTCGCCTCTATCCAGAAGAGCCAAGAGACCATTCTCGCTGAAGAAGTGGGCACGGCGAGCGTAAAGCTGGACGGCGAACGCGAGCAGGTCCGAACCAGCGAGACGAACCTCGGCAACCTGGTCGCCGACGCGATTCGCGATGCGGCCGGAGCCGATGTTGCCATCACCAACGGCGGCGGCATCCGCGCCTCTATCGACGAAGGCACCATTACAAAAGGCGAGATCATTACCGTCCTTCCGTTCGGCAATCAGATCGTATCGCTGAAGGTCAAAGGCGCCGATATCAAAGCGGCTCTCGAGACCGGCGTATCCGACTACCCGAATTCGAAAGGCGGCTTCCCTCAAGTATCGGGCATTACCTTCAAGATTGACGTAGCCAAGCCAAAAGGCCAACGCGTCCACTCCGTGACCGTTAAGGGCAAGCCCTTAAACGAGAAAGCCGATTACCTGCTGGCAACAAACGACTTCATGGCTGCCGGCGGCGATGAATACACGATGTTCAGCCCGTATCCGCAAGCCGGCATGTACGGTTCGCTGGATGAAGCGCTGATCGCTTACATCGCCAAGCTGGGCACCGCGAATCCGAAGGTGGAAGGCCGCATTACGGCGGCAGCAACTCCTGTTGTTGCACAGCCAAAACCGGAGCCGAAACCAGATCCGAAGCCGGAACCTAAGCCAGTGCCGAAGCCAGAGCCGAAACCGGAACCTAAACCGGAGCCGGCAAAGCCAGCCGTCTATGTAGTGAAGCAAGGCGATACGCTCTGGGCTATCGCCAAGAAGAATAACACCACCTGGCAGAAGCTTCGCGACCTGAACCATATCAAGAACCCGAACCTTATCTACCCGGGGCAAAAAATCAAGCTGCCTGCTGCATAAGCAGCAGAGCAACAAGGGCTGTTCCTCTGGGAACAGCCCTTGTCTTGCACCTGAATGATAAACGCTCCGCCTACGCTGCACGAAATGCAGCATAATGGAGCATTTGAGCCAAGTAACTCGTCTTATCCTGCACGAATTGCAGCATATTCGTCCAAAAGCAGCCGTTAAAGGCTGATTTCGCACAATATACTGCATTCCGTGCAGTGTATCGCTCGAGTAGCCCCCATTCTCGCCCGGTATGCTGCACTTCGTGCAACACAAATCCCTAAACTAGCTAGCTTTAAGTACCACCGTCCGCCTACGTTGCACGAATTGCAGCATAATGGAGCATTTGAGCCAAGTAACTCGTCTTATCCTGCACGGAAAGCAGCATATTCGCTCAAAAGCAGCCGATACTGGCTGATTTCGTGAAATATACTGCATTCCGTTCAGTGTATCGCTCGAGCAGCCCCTATTCCCGCCCGGTATGCTGCACTTTGTGCAACATAAATCCCTATACTAGCTAGCTTTAAGTACCACCGTCCGTCTATGTTGCACGAAATGCAGCATATTGGAGCATTTGGGCCAAGTAACTCGTCTTATCCTGCACGGAATGCAGCATATTCGGCCGAAAGCAGCTTGATACTAGCTGATTTTCGCGAAATATACTGCATTCCGTGCAACGTATCGCTCGAGCAGCCCCTGTTCTCGCCCAGTACGCTGCAATTCGTGCAACATAAATCCCTATACTAGCTAGCTTTAAGTACCACCATCCGTCTATGTTGCACGAAATGCAGCATATTGGAACATTTGGGCCAAGTAACTCGTCTTCTCCTGCACGGAATGCAGCATATTCGGCCGAAAGCAGCTTGATACTAGCTGATTTTCGCGAAATATACTGCATTCCGTGCAACGTATCGCTCGAGCAGCCCCTGTTCTCGCCATTATGATGCACTTCGTGCAACATAAATCCCTATACTAGCTAGCTTTAAGTACCACCGTCCGCCTACGTTGCACGAATTACAGCATATTGGAGCATTTGAGCGAAGTAACTCGACTTATCCTGCACGGCATGCAGCATATTCGCCCAAAAGCAGCCGATACTGGCTGATTTCGCGAAATATACTGCATTCCGTGCAGCGTATCGCTTGAGCAGCCCCTATTCCCGCCCATTATGCTGCACTTCGTGCAACATAAATCCCTAAACTAGCTAGCTTTAAGTACCACCGTCAACCTACGTTGCACGAATTGCAGCATATTCGTCCGAAAGCAGCCGATACTAGCTGATTTTCGCGAAATATCCTGCATTCCTTGCAGCATATCTCCCGAACAGCCCTTATTCCCACCTATACGTTGCACTTCGTGCAACGTCAGCCCACAGGGGCTTCTAACAAAAAGAGCGGTGCCCTAGGCACCGCTCTTTCCAAATCCAAGTTACCCTTGAGCCCGCGCGCGCTGGCGGCTCAGGTAAATGAAGTATACAGCTAGATAAATAACGTACAGGATACCCGACAGCAGGAACATCGTCGTGTAGCTTGTCGCGGTTACGACTACGCCGAGCAGAATCGAGCCTAGCCCGATCCCGATATCGAAGAAGTTGTAATATGTCGCGGTTGCGACGCCGCGGCGCTCCGGCTGCACCAGGTTGATGACCCAGGCCTGCAAGGCCGGGAACATCGCGCCAAAGCCCGCGCCGTAGAATACGCCGGCGAGCAGCAGCATCGCCATCGAATCGGTGTAATAGAGCAGGACGCAGCCAATCATACAAAGGATCGCCGTGGGGAACAATACCCAGAACGGCCCTTTCCGGTCGAACAACGGACCGCTGATGAACCGGATCAGCACCTCGCTGATCGCCACCACCAGGAAGAAGTAGCCGGTCTGCGTTATGCCGATGTCCTTGGTGAACAGCGTTACGAAGCTGAGCATGCCACCGAAAGCAAAGCCAACCAGCGAGCCAAGCATCGAAGGCACAAGCACCTTCGGCTCGATAATCTCAGCCCATGGAGAAGGCTTCGCCCCTGCCGCATGAAGCTCCGCTGCAGCAGCCGCTTCAGCCGCGGCAATCTCGACGGATTGGGCGCCTTTTTGCCGAACCAGCAAGGTCAGCACCAACGTTATCGCGAGGAAGACCACTCCGGCTCCGAACAAGCCAGCATAATCGTATTGATCGAGAAGCCATAAGCCAAGCATGGGTCCGATCGAGAAGGAGACGGCATTGCCCATTGCAAAATAGCCCATCCCCTCTCCCCGCCGCTCGGCTGGAATCGCATCGGATACTAGCGTGCCGTACAGGGCCGTAGCAATACCGAAGCCAAAGCCATGAACGACGCGAAGCGCAAGCAACGCCGAAATCGAGTTGGCCGCATAATAACACGCCATTCCGATAAGGCAGATCGTTACGCCGATCAGGAGCAATTTGCGCTTGCCGAAACGCTTCAGCCCGATGCCAATGAGCAGACGCGACACAACGGCCGAGAATGTGAAGATACCCAGCATCATGCCGATCTGCGAGCCGCTGCCCCCCTTCTCATCCGCGAAGAGCGGAAGGGTCGGAAGCAGCATTTCAAGACCGAAGAATAAGAATAAGTTAGACAACGCCAGCAGAATGAAATTTTTCGTCCAGAGCTTTTCCGCCGGTTTCATTAAAATTTACGTTCGATCAGCTTGAAGTCATCGTAATGGAAACCCGGTGCTACGATGCAAGACACCAGAACCGGCTCATCGCCAAGCGGACGCGCCATCTGCCATTCGGTTGCGGGAACAAGCGCCTGCGGATGCTGGCCATTCGCAACGTCGCCTCCAACGATAATCTCTTTGCGCACCTCGGGGTTCTCGCCCGTGCCGCCCAGCGTCAGCATAAGCGGACTGCCGGAATGCCACAGCCACAGCTCATCCGAATGGACCGTATGCCAATCCGAGAACTCCTCCGGATGAAGCAGGAAATAAATCGAAGATGCCGCAAAGCGCGGTCCGGAATACGGCTCGCCCAATACCGCCTGCGGAATTTCAAAATTCGCCTTCCAAATCTCCTTGTACCAGCCGCCCTCCACATGAGGCTTCAGTTCAAGCGCCGCTACCAGCGGGGATATTTCTTTTACAGTAGTTGCCGACAAAAATGCCCTCTCCTCTCTATCTCTCGCACTATCTTTTTGTTAGGTTCAGTCCAATGTACTATGCAATGCCCCGATCGTCAATGCGCGACTTGTGGATGCAAGGCCTCTTTCTCCCAACCGCACCACATCCGGCAACAAAAGAAGTCTGCCCCTGCGGCAGAAGGCAGAAAGAACGGTGAACCGTTCCAGCTGCTGCGAGGGCAGACTCTCTGTCCTTCACCATCCGTCAAGCCGGATAGTTTCGAATACCGAAATCAATCAAATCATAGATACCGATGATATTAATGACCGCCATCACGCCTAGCAGCAGCCCATACACGCCGAACTTCAGCGGCTCTACCCGGGCAAGCAGACGATTCGCCAGCTTAAAGATCAGCGCGAAGAGCGCCCATGAATAATAGAAGGAATACAGAATCAGTCCGTTCTCCTTGGTCCCCCAGCCTACGGCGAACAGAATCACGAAGGAGAAGGCGAGCCAGAACATGCAGATCTGCGCAAACCGGTCTTTGTAGTGAAGCAGGAAGCCGATGACAGCCAGCACCAGAATGATTAGGCCAACCATATTAAGCGAATCTACAATTCTAAGCTGATAGGAGGCATGCTCGTAGGTTGTCCGGTCTTCGCCGGCGCTTGGCCATACGAAGCAGGAGGCGAAGAAGTTAACGTACTGATACCATTTGTCGAGCGTCGTCACTTCCGCACCGGAGAAAGCCATCAGTCCCTTGTACTCCGTATGGGTCTCGAGAATAACCGGAAGCTGTCCGAAGAGCGTAGCCGCAGCGAGGAACTTGAAGGCGTTCACCGCCATATCCTTGATCCATTCCTTAAGCTTCCTCGCCTGCGACAAGAGCGGGAACAGGATGCCCGTCGTCACAAGGGAACCTACCGCGCCAATGAAGAAGAAATCCCTCCTCCCCCACTGGAACAGATACGAGTAGATGAATAGAATCAGCCAGAATACCGCGAATATGTACTGCTCGATATTAAACATAAATAACAGGAACGGATAGGAGAAGGACAGGAACAACAGGAAGAAGACTTTGTCCATCGACTGCAGCTTCATCATTCTCGCAAGCAGAATCATGGCGAACTGCATCACAATCACATGGATGATCTGCATCATAATCGGATAGCTGTTCGGGATAAAAAAGAGCACCTTCGACAGGATCATCGCAATCAGAGCGAACGGAGCGGCATACAGGCCAAACAACGGCTGACGGATATCATTCTCGTACGTGCCGATATTCAGGAATGCATTGCTCTCCACCTGATCGATCGAGTCCGCCGTATACACGACGTCGTACGGGATGATCTTGCCTGCCGCGTCATGCGCTCCGTAAAACACGTTCGTCAGGTTATAGATAATCAGGATGGCAGCCGCCATAACGACGCTTGCGATAATCCAATACCGCCTCTCCAGCCGGTCCAAGCCCCCGATCAGTTCCTTCGCCGTTGCATAGAACTTCGGCAGGAACCAGCAAAGCACCAGGAACACGGCAGTTAGCGAGCAGACCCCCAAAGCAATAGAGATCACCTTATCGTTGTGACCGCCTATGTCGACGCCGATACGATCAAGGATCTCGCCGGAGAGCATGCTGTACTTGATGTACGAGTATTGCGTCAGGTAATACACGCCGATAAGCGTAAACAAGGCGGCGAAGAAAATCCGTCCGGCACTCAGCTCCCGGGTTACCTTTTCCACGACCCGGCGCTTATACGTTAACCAATACAATAACAAGAGCGAGCATAACAGGCCGATAAGCACATTCACGGCCGTTCCCCTCAACGTAAGCAGGGCCGTCATGCAGACTCCCGAAGCAATAAACAGCAGACGAAGAACCGAACTTCTGACTGGCATCTTGACTCCTCCTAATATGGCAACTCAACTCTTATACCGGATAATACTCCGCTCCAAACCGAATCAGATCGTACAGGCCTTGGGCATTCAGCCCGATCATGACGATAAGCAGCAGGGCATGAACGGAATATTTCACCCAGTGGTTCCGTGCCAATAGCTTATCGATCAGCATGTAGAGCAGAGCCATGAAAGCCCATGAGAAGTACAAGCTGTACAGAATAAGTCCGTTCTCAGCCGTTCCCCAGCCCACCACGCACAGCATAAGGAAGGAGAAGCTCACCCATAGGACGCAAATTTTCATAAAACGGTGCTTGTAATGCAGCAGGAAGCCGGCTACGGCCAGAATCATCAGTACCAAGCCGAGAATATTCAACGAATGAACCGCATGAAGCTGATAAGATACATGCTCGAAGGTTGACCGGTCAACGCCGGCGCCGGGCTTCACGAAGCAGGAGGCAACAAAATTCACATACTGCAGCCATTTGTCCCCGGAACTGATGGCTGCCCCCGTAAACTCCATGTTCTCCTTGAACGACGAGACGACCTCAAGCAACAAGGGCAATCGTCCGAACAGGATCAGGATCACAAGCGCCTGCAGCGCCACCTTGCCCGCATCCTTCACAATTCCCTTTAGCTCCTTCGACCTCGACAACAACGGGAACAATACCGCGCTTGTCAGAAGCGAGCCCGCCGCACCGATGAAATAATACACCTTCGGCCCCCAGCCGAACTGGCAGGAATAGAGGAAGAGAATTAGCCAGAATAGCGAGAAGATATACTGCTCCATATTCAGAGAGAACATCAATACCGGATAAGACGCATTCAGGAACAACAGGAGAATCAACTGATCGATGGACCTCAGCTTCAGCATCCGGCTGATCAGAACCATCGCCATCTGCAGCAGGAATACCTGAATGATCTGCATCATAATCGGATAGCTGTACGGAACGAAGAAGAGCAGCTTCGAGGCGACCATGCCAACAATCGCGAATGGCAAAGCGAACAGGCCGAACAGCGGCTGCTTGAGATCGTTTTGCACGGAGCTGATGTTCAGGTACACGTTGCTGTCCACCAGATCCGCCGTATCGGTCGTGTACACGACGTCGAATCGGACAATCTCCCCGCTCTGATCACGGGTCTCGTAGAACACGCTGCTCACGTTAAACGCGATAATCACGACAACGGCAAGCAAGGCCGTGGAGAAGATCAGGTACCTTTTCTCCAGCTTGGTCAAATTTCTTGCGAACTCCAGAGCCACCGCGGCCAGCTTAGGCCACAGCAGATAGACGCATAAGAACAGGAAATAGAAAGCCGCGATTCCCACGATAATCGAGATCGCCGCGGCAATCTCGTCGCCGTACGGCATATAGCCCGTATCCCGGAGCATTTCCCTCACGTTCTTCAGCGTTCTCTGCTTGTAGAAATAGTCAATCATGCTGACGTCGATCGCGGCAGCAAAGAGAAGAGGCAGAAGGCTGTCCTTCTTCCGAATGGCCGGGATCACCTTGTCGAGATACCCGGACTTATAGGCTGCCCAGCACAAAATAAGAAAGGAGCACACAACGCCGATTGCGACATGGAAAGCCGTGCCTTTTAAAGAGACAAGCCCCGTCATCGCCGTTCCGGATAGGATAAAGGCTCCTTTCATCAGATGCGCCCTGGCAGTTACCGTAGTCATATGTAAGCTAGCACTCCTAACCTTGGAGACATCAACATGATCTGCGACCGAATGCGGATAAGCCATGCGTTAACCCGCGATTCCGTATAGAAGATAACCGAGCAGAATGCCCAGCAAGAGACCCCCGACGATCTCGAGCCGCGTATGTCCCATGCTCTCCCGTAATTTTGTAGGCTGGACAGCCGAAGAATCCGATGTCATCAGGTTGATGGCTACCGCATGGCGCCCGACCGCCCTCCGGAGCCCTGTAGCATCGATAATGACGATAAACGTAACGGCGGAGGCAAGAGCGAACATCGGGCTGTTGAAGCCCTCCGACAAGCCGATCAGCATGGACGGCGTCGTCACCACCGTCGTATGCGTGCTTGGGAATCCGCCGTTGCCGACGCGCTGCTTCGCTTCCTTGCCGAATCGAATGTAATTGATTGCGAATTTCAAGACTCCGGATACGAACCACCCGATGAGAGGTGCCAGAAAATAAGGCAGAACAACCACTCCCCGCTATGCTCTAGATATGAAGGCAATACCGCCCACGATGAGGACAAGCCCCGCGATTTTGTACGTATTGATGGATTCGCCGAAGAAATAATAAGAAGCCACCAGCACGATAATATAAGCCAGGCTGACAAACGGATACGCGTAGCTGAGATCCACCTTGCGCAGCACGAACATCCAGATCAGCGCGCTCGCCCCGTACAGGAAGATGCCGCCGGCATTATAGAAATTGAGCATGCGCAGCGGCCCGGACATCGACTCGTTCGGATGCATCGCTCCGAACTTCAGCAGCACCTGCCCCGCCGCGCCCATAATAACGGACACCAGAATCCATATCATATTCCACATGAGTATCACCACTTATTCCAGGAAGAGTAGAATCAAGATTACCGAAATACCGTAGAGCACAACCGTAACCAGAATAGGCTTATCCTCGAGCAGCACCTTATCCGGCTTGCCGCCCTTCCCTTCCATATGGACCAGATACAGGTAACGGAATACCCCGTAGATAACGAACGGAATCGTCCACATCAGTTGAACCGTCCGGCCGGAGGTGAAGGTGAACAGCGAATAAGCCATAATCGTAGCGGTCGTAACGATGTTGCTCATCTGGTCGAGCAGCTGAATGGAATACTTCTCGAGCACCTTCCGGTGCCCCTCCTTCTCGTTCTGAAGAAGGAAGATTTCATGCCTCCGCTTGCTGATCGCAAGGAACAGGGATAAGAGCATCGTGCAGACGAGGAACCAAGGCGTAAGGGGAACATCAATCATTAATCCGCCGCCGATCGCGCGAAGCACGAAACCGAAGGCGATGATCATCACATCCATAATTACAACATGCTTAAGTCTCATGGAGTAAGCGACATTCATGAGGAAGTACACAAGAAGCAGTCCGCTGAAGAGAGGGTTGAAGATAAAGGCCGTTGTAAGTGAGGTCGTGAGGAGCAGGAAGCCGAATACCAAAGCGACATAAGGGTTAACCGCGCCCGAAGCGATAGGTCTATACCTCTTCTCCGGATGGTTGCGGTCGGCTTCCCTGTCGAAGAAGTCGTTAAGGATATACACGCACCCGGATACGAAGCAGAATAGGAAAAATCCGATGATAGCCTGCCAAAACAACGACCAGTGCAATAAGCTCAGCGAGAATACGGGAGCCGCGAATACCAGCGCATTCTTCGTCCATTGTTTGGGCCTAAGAAGCTTAATTAATGATATGGGGACGCCTGGATGGGTCTGGGCCAGGCTTTTGCCCATTTGAATTTCCGGTTCCAAGTCCTCTACCTCCTCCAACGATCTCTCTAAGAGATTAACTTGGGGCTATCGTAACATTATTAATGCCATTAAATGTAGCATTTTTGCGAAAAAAAGTTACAGAATGGAGCAAAATTTTCGTAAAAAGGGGCCTGCCGCGTTGGCAAGCCCTATTCGTACCCCTATAATGCTCCAAATTGCGCCTGATGCAAGCGGCTGTAAATGCCTCCCGTTGCCACAAGCTCCTCGTGACGGCCTTCCTCGGTGATGCCGTTCTCGGTCACCACCACGATGCGGTCCGCGTTCTTGATCGTCGCCAGACGATGCGCAATGACCAGCGTTGTCCGGCCTTCGGACAGCTCGGCCAGCGACTGCTGGATCGCCTGTTCGGTCTCGGTATCAAGCGCCGAAGTCGCTTCGTCCAGGATCAGGATCGGCGGGTTCTTCAGGAACATGCGGGCAATCGCCATCCGCTGCTTCTGGCCGCCGGACAGCTTCACGCCCCGCTCCCCGACAACCGTATCGAGTCCGTCAGGCTGAGACAGGACAAACTCTTGCAATCTCGCGCGGCGCGCCGCTTCCATAATATCCGCGTCGGATGCGCCAAGCTTGCCGTACGAGATGTTGTCGCGAATCGTACCGGCGAACAGGAACACATCCTGCTGCACGATGCCAATCTGCTTGCGAAGCGATTCCAGCTTCAGATCGCGAATGTCGTGACCATCCACCGAGATGCTGCCTCCATCTACTTCATAGAAGCGCGGCAGCAGACTGCAGAGCGTGGTTTTGCCCGCACCGGACGGACCAACGAACGCGATGGTCTCGCCCGCGCGGATCGACAGGCTGATATCCTTCAGCACCTTCGCTTCGCCTTCGTAACCAAACGTCACGTTCCGGTATTCGATATCCCCATGCAGACGGTCAACCGCCTTCGCATTTGGAGCGTCAGCTACATCCGGCTCGGTCTCGAGCAGCTCCACGTAACGGCGGAAGCCCGCGATCCCGCGCGGATAGCTTTCGATAACGGCATTAATCTTCTCGATCGGCTTGAAGAAAATATTCGTCATCAAGACAAACGCAACGAATTCCCCGTAATGCAGATTGTCGTTGATAACGAACCAAGTACCGGCAAGCAATACAAACAGCGTAACCAGTCTCATCAGGAAATAGGTGATCGACGAGTTGAGACCGATGATTTTGTAAGAGATCAGCTTCGCTTGACGGAACCGGCTGTTGTTGCCTGCGAACAGCTTGCTCTCATGCTTCTCGTTCGAGAAAGCCTGCACGACGCGGATACCGCCAACGGTATCCTCGACGCGGGCGTTAAAGTTGGCCATATCCCCGAAGAGACGGTGGGAAGCCTTCGTCATCTTACCATTGAAGTACAGAACAAGCACCAGAATAATCGGCACGACGATAAACGTCATGATCGTCAGCGGCAGGTTAATGTACGCCATAATGCCGAACGCGCCAATCAGAGTCATAACCGCAATAAACATATCCTCCGGACCATGATGCGCCACTTCGCCGATCTCGAACAGATCGTTCGTCATACGCGAGATCAGATGGCCGGTCTTCGTATTATCGAAGAAACGGAAGCTAAGCTTCTGCACATGATCGAACAGCCTCTTGCGCATATCCGTCTCGATATTGATGCCCAGCATATGTCCCCAATACGTCACGACAAAGGACAGGAATGTATTCAGCACATAGACGGCGAGCAGAATCGCGCAGGCGCCGATAATTAACTTCAGATTCCCTTCCGGAAGAAGCGTATCAATGACATGGCTGACCGCCAGCGGGAAGCATAGTTCCAGAACAGCCAGAACGACCGCACAGCAGAAGTCGAGCAGGAACAACTTACGATAAGGCCTGTAATAAGCAAAAAACTTCTTAAGCATCTGGATCTCCTTTTTTCGAAAAAATATAAGCTAGCAAGATTATTCATCTATCAGACTTATATTTCACCGCGAAAACATAGGCTGCTCCTCCTATTGACGAAGCAGCCTTTTTTCACCAGTTGATAATCATTATCATATATGGGATGGGCATGACTGTCAATTAATTCGGGTTCACTTGAACCGCCGCTTGCTTGCCGCTCAGTTGAATGCCGGACTGCTTCGTTCCATACGGCTTCAGATCAGCTAGCAGCTGCTCCAGAAGCTCCTTCGCTCTAGCTCCCTCTTTGCCTTGAATGCGGATGACCAGCTGAACCGCGTTGCCGGATTCCAGCATTTTCACCGCCTGACGCAGCTTCGTGTCGTAATCATGCTGCTCGATATCCACGCTAAGCCGAAGCTCCTTCACCTTCGCGGGCTGATCCTTCATCTTCTCCGCACGCTTCTGCTGGCTCGCCTGCTGCTTGGCGCCGCCGCGCACGATCAGCTTGCATGGAGGCGGACTGCTCATCAGCGATTCGCAGACGAGATCGACCTTCAGCTGCTTCGCCATCTGAAGCGCTTCATCGCGCGACACGATGCCAAGCGATTCACCGTCGAGACCGGTGAGGCGTACCTCGGCTGCTTTTATTTTCTCATTCATAATTAACATAAATCGTATAACCCCCGTCTACTGTCTGTTAGGCCTCCAACGTTGCGCCCGAGCCTCCCGCTCCGTTATGCGAGACGGCTGCCGGCTTCTCCTGGCCCGTCGTCATGAACTTCTTCTGTCTCCACCGTCTAAGCACCCATATGCCGCGGATGTATTCGTCCATAATCATGCACGCATAGATACCCACAAGTCCCCATCCCAGCGTTATCCCAAATATATAAGAAAGGATAGTCGCGATCAAGGTCATCGAAGTAATCGAGGTCCACATCACGTAACGGGTATCGCCAACCGCGTTCAGCGCGTTGCCGATGCCCATGTTGAGCATTTTGCCCGGCTGCAGCAGCAGGTTCATCCCCAGCAGGGAAACGCCCATCGCGATAATCTCCGGATCGTTCGTGAAGATCTTGAGAATCGTACCGCCGATCAAATAAAGCACCAGCGCGTTCACCGTTACGATCGCAAGCCCGATCCAAAGCGCGCGGTAAGAGTTCTTGTAAGCCTCCTGCACCTTCCCGGCCCCGAACAGATGCGCGATCTGAATCTGAAGCGCAAGCGCAAGCGAATAACCAAGCATGAAGCAGAACGACTCCAATGTATTCATATACGTACGCGCCGACAGCTCCACCGATCCAAGCTGCGCGATATACGTATAGATAAGAAGCTGGGAGAAGACCCAGCAGGACATGTTAATGCCAAGCGGCCAGCCAATCTTCAGAATTTCCTTGAACAGCTTGCTGTCGAACAGCTTGAAGTCGCGAAGCGAAATCTGGCGTTCGAACGCGCCAAGGAACATGATCAGGAGCACAATAACCGCAAGCAGGCGGCTGATGTCCGTCGAGATCGCAACCCCCTTGAGTCCCCACTGCGGAAATCCGAATTTACCGAAAATAAAAGCGTAGTTCATCCCGACATGCACGATATTCATGCCAATGGCCGTATACATCGGGCCTTTCGTATTGCCCGTATTACGGATCGCATTGCTCAGCGCAGCCATAATGGCCACAAGCACCATCCCGCCGCCTACAATCGAAATATACGTTTTCGCAAGCGGCAATAATTCATCCGGCAGATGAAGCGCGGAAGCGATCGGCCCCGGGAACAAATACAGAAGCACGCTGATTCCAAGCCCTATAATCGCGCTGACTTTAACAGCCATAATCGCAATCGTCCGGGCATCTTCGTTCTTCCTCATCCCAATCCGCTGCGCGATCAGAATACCCGCCCCGCTCGCAACCGTCATGAACAGCGTCATCAAGGCGCTGAACAGCTGCGTCGAGAAGCCGACGACGGCAACCGCATTATCCGAAATCTTGCTCACCTGCAGCGTATCGGCTGCCCCTAACAGAAATTGCAAGAATAACTCAATAAATATCGGCCATGCAAGCATCCATAGCGAAAACTTGTGATGTTCACGCTTTTGCATTTTATAATCCTCCCGAGCGTACACATGCTGCAGCCGATGTTTAAGTAAACGGCAACTCCAATACGCCACTATATTAGTCATGCAATTTCATATTATAGATGCTATACTTCGGATAATGTATCAGTTTTACAACCGAAACTTTCAAAATTCAAACCTCCGTAAGGGGTATAAAAAGGTGCCGCTATGACCCTGTTTCATTTTACCGTTCCGCCGCTTCCGCACTACATTGCATCGGGCTATACGAAGAGCTCCGCCGGGTTCAAGCATCCCAGCAGATACCGGATTGGCGTATTCGATTTGCTTGTCGTTACGGAGGGCTGTCTCTTTATGGGGGAGGGCGATTCCACGTTTGAGGTACGAGCTGGGGAGGCTTTAATCCTGGGGCCGGACAATCATCATTACGCGACAAAAGCATGCGAAGAGCCCTCCGCCTATTACTGGCTTCACTTCCAGACAACGGGACGGTGGGCGGCTTCGGAGGAATATGCACCGCGGATTATTCAAGGCAGGGAGCCGCATGGCTTAAATCCCCAAATTTTCACTACGCAAACCTTCATCAAGCAGGTGCCGCAATACACCAGGCTGCTTCAGCCCGCCAAGATCGTCGAGCAGATCCAGCAGCTGATGGAGCTCGGCCACGGCAACCATCTGGGCAGCGTCAGCTGGAAGCAGCAGGTGCTGTTCCAGGAAATTTTCGAGCAGCTGTCCGCCTCCATCGAGACGCAAGGCACAACGCCAACGTCGCAATGCGCGGAGCTCGCCGCTTCGTATTTAAGGAAGCATTACCGCGAGGATATTAAGGCGCAGCAGCTTGGCGAGAGCATCAACTTCCACCCCGTCTATATCGCCAGATGCATGCAAAAAGAATTCGGCTGCTCGCCGTTCGACTTCCTGCTGCGCTTCCGCATTCAGCAGTCGAAGTTGCTGCTGCTGCAGACGAACTATACGATCGCAAGGGTGGCCGAAGAGGTCGGCTTCAACTCCGCCGCCTACTTCACCTCTTGCTTCGCCAAGTACGAGGGCATATCGCCGCGAAAATATCGCCAGCGCTTCTCGCATGGCTGAAGCGCATGGCTGCTGCATCAACAGTCGCGGCGGTCGGAAACCCGGCCGCTACTGCTGATGCGCCTTGATCAGATCCGTCTTCAGCTGCCAAGCCTGCTCGCTTAGATGAACCGGATACAGATCCGGGTTCAGCTTGCGGAGAATCTCCGGCCGGAAGATGCTGAGCTGATGCTCGTGGTAGCTGCGGATCTCCTCCAGAGGCGGAAGCTTGTATACGATCTCCCCATCCACCACGATCGGCTTCAGCAGAGGTACCGCTTCATAGTCGCTAATATAGCGCTGAATATACGGATGAACCGGATCAAACAGCTTGATCCGCTCGCCGTTCAGAATATCCGTCTCTTCATGTAACGTCATATAATCCGCTTCGGCAAGTCCCGTGGACCTGTTCATGATCCGGTACACGTCCTTCTTGCCCGGGGCGGAAACCTTCTCGGGATTGCCCGAAATCTTGATGACCGGTATGTATTGTCCGTCGCACTTGCGGGCGGTCAGCTTGTACACGCCGCCAAGCGACGGCTGATCGGCTGCCGTAATGAGCTGCGTGCCAACGCCCCATGTATCAATCCTGGCGCCTTGCGCCTTCAGGTTGAAGATCAGCGTCTCATCGAGGTCGTTCGAGGCTACGATCTTCGCATCCTGCAGCCCTGCGGCATCCAGCATCTTCCGCGCTTCCTTGGACAGATAAGCCAAGTCGCCGCTATCGAGCCGGATACCGCCAAGCCGCTTGCCGATGCTCTCCAGATAGCGGGCTGTCTTAATCGCATTGGGTACTCCGCTTCTCAGCGTGTCGTACGTATCCACGAGCAGCGTAACGCCGTCCGGCAAAGCCTTGGCATAGGCCAAGAAAGCTTCCTCCTCGGATTCATGCCCCTGCACCCAGGAGTGAGCATGCGTTCCCTTAGTCGGGATGCCGAACATCATGCCGGCATGCATATTAGAGGTAGCATGGAAGCCGGCAATATAAGCCGCGCGCGCTCCCCATACCGCCGCATCCGCCTCCTGCGCCCGGCGCGTCCCGAACTCCAGCAGAATATCTCCCGATGCGACCTGCTTGATCCGCGAAGCTTTCGTCGCGATCAGCGTCTGGTAGTTCATGAAGTTCAGCAGCGCCGTCTCTACCAGCTGCGTCTCGAAGATCGTGCCTTCTACCCGTACGATCGGTTCATTGGGGAACACTAGCGAGCCTTCTTCCACCGCATGCACCGTTCCCTTGAAGCGGAACTGCCGGAGCACCTCCAGGAAGCCCGGATCATAATTCTCCTCCTGCTTCGCCAGGTAAGCGAGCTCCTCTTCCCCAAACTTCAGATGCCGGATGAATTCCACGATTCTCTCGAGGCCAGCGAATACCGCATAACCGTTGCCGAACGGCAGCTTGCGGAAGAAAGCCTCGAATACGGCGCCTTCCCCGTCCGTGCCGTTTATCCAATGGGCGTACATCATATTAATCTGATATTTATCCGTATGAAGCGTTAAGTTATTAGCACCGTCCACTACTCCTCGACACACCTCTCTAGTTGTTCTTACTCACAGCATATCCATAATAAGCAAAAACAACAGCCTTCCGCCACATCAGCGAAAGGCTGCCGCTATTGCTGCCTGCTCTAGAACTTCCGGACGAACCGGTATTCCTGCCTCCGGCGTCTTCGTTCAAACCAATAATTAATTGAAATACAGATGATCAGGCCAATGCAGCCGCCCGTCAAATCCACAATCACATCCGTCGGATTCCCCGTGCGTCCGACCTTGCTCAGCTGATTCGTCTCATCAAGCGCCGCTATCCCGCCCGTCAGGATCAGCGCCATTATAACCGGCAGCACCATCTGCCTGCGTGCCATCAGATTGCGGATGAACATGTACAGCGATACGCATAACACGGCGTACATGAACAAGTGCGCCCCTTTGCGAAAGAAAAACTCCACGAAGCCGTACGGATCTTTTTTGGCCACAACCGTGCTGCCATGATACGTAATGGAGGTATCCGGAAGCTTCTGAGCCAGTTCTTCCTTGGTTACCCATTTATTCAACGTCGGCTTGATGGACTGCTGGTTATACGATTCAGACGATAATGTAAAAATGAAAAATATCCAACAAAATACGACAAAAAACCATATTATAGAATTTTTTCTATCCTTTTTTAACATTTTTCTTCAACACTCCTTCGACACAATCCGTTCCACCCTTTATCTATCTCTGGTCAGTTATTGTATCAGATTCATGAAGGAAATGGAAATCTACCTCTCATCCTACGAAAAACAAGACTAAGGTAATGTAAATTTGAGTAAAAAGTCCTATAAACTCTTGTTTTTAACATCCATTCTTTGGTATTATACAAATATATGAAACTTGTTAGTTTTTTATTAGGGCCATGCTTACGAAGCATGAACCATCACGAATGTCCTTGAAAACGGCCATTTGTGTGATCATTCATTTTAGGAGGTTAGAGAATGGCTGGCTATTTGATGTTCTCCGAGATTTGGACACCCTTCAAGGTGGTAGGCATACGAGTATTTAAAGACGAGAACGGCGACTACTGGTACAAATACCGAAACAACAAACGCTCTCGGCTGTTCAGATAATCTATCTTTATCTCATTAAATGATATTGCCATACATAGAATCATATAAACATAAGAAAACTCCCCCGACGGCCGAGCCGTCGGGGGAGTTTGGTTTTATTTCAAGGATGCAGCAAGATCGTTAATTTGCTTCATATAACCATCAAATTCCGTTCTATAGCTCGCAATAACATCTGTGCTATAGCCATTCTTCGTCAGCGCATCTGTCGTATCAGCGATAATTTTCTCGAAATCAGATTGACACTTGGAAATGGCTTGTTGCCCTTGGGACTTCAGAGTAGCTTTGGTTGTGTCATCCGTGGCCGCTAAGTATTGGAAGTACAAGCCACCCAAGGTGCTTTCGCAGCTTGTTTTAAGGGAAGCAAGCTTGGCTTCAGCACTGCTTGTAATCGACTCATAGCTTGGCTTCGTTTCACCAGAAGGGTCCGTACCACCAGTTGTACCTCCACTTGTTGTACCGCCACCCGTATTTCCGCCAGCTTGCGCAGCTTTGTATGCCGCGGATTCGCCTGTAATGCTGTTGGTCTTCTGATCCCACTTAATATCAGTTCCCACAGCTTCGGACATGAAGCGAAGCGGAACATAGATGCTGTTGTTAATCGAATAAAGCGACTGACCTGTAGGAAGAGCTTTTGTCTGTCCATCGAATACAAGAGTAGCTTGAACCGGCTTAATCGTAATGCTTTTACCAGCAGCAGGCTGTGCACCGCCAGCAGCTGCGCCAGCAAGCAGCTTCGCAAGAGCTTCCTTCTCTGCAGCAGTTGGTTCGGATACGGTAACTTTAGAAGTCTTTTGATCCCACTTCACCGACTTCTGCAGCGCGTAAGAGATGAAGCGAACCGGAATATAAGTACGGTCCTGATAAATGAAGGCATATTGTCCGTCCGGCAAAGCAAGCGACTGTCCATCGAACTTCAGGTTAACGGCCTGCGTCTTAATCGTAACCGAACTGGAGGCAGCACCGGCTGTCAGCGGCAGAACGGTACATAGAGCAACAATTAACAGCATGAGTGTGTAATGACGTAAACTTTTCATCATTTGGATTCTCCTCTTGTTTATTATGATTTAATAGCTTTGGCAATAGCGCTAATCGCGGATGCTCGTACACTTTGCTTGCTTGCTTCATACTTCGCATTCCAATCCGGCATTGCACGGCTATCAATTCCTACGTCAGCATAACTAGAGGCCGCTTGACTCACGATGCCCTGGAACTGCGCATCACAAGAGCCCTCGGCCTCCATGACTTTACCTAGATATTTATTTTGAAGATCCTCAACCGTAACTCCGTCTGCACTACCTACGATTTGTTGCAGAATCGCATTACTTTTGGCCTTACAGGTTCCGGATAGTGAAGCTAATTGCGACTCCGTCTTGGAATCAATGGATTGTTTGACCTGCTTCAGATCAGTAGTAAGCTCTGGTGCTGGTGTTTTTTCCGGTTCTTCTGTTGGCTTGCTGGTTTCGGCAGGCTTATCGGTTGTTTTGGTTCCGGTATCGTTAGGTTTGAATGAACCATTAGATTGTTGATTCATTTTTTTCCAGGCTTCATTAATTTCCTTAACTTTTTCCGGATCTTTTTCCCCTACCCACTCAATTGGATAATCCGGGTTAAGAATATTAAGTGTAATACCATACTTAATCGTAATATTTTTTAGAAGTTTTATTTCTTCGTCTGAGAGCTTAGATAATAATATCTCACGAATTTTCGTCTTCTCTTCATCCGACAAGTCATAAGTCGCATTCCCCTGAAGGTAAGAGATCTGCTTGAGACTCAGACCTGAGTTCATTAGAATAGCAGCTACATCAAGAGCATCTGCACTATCAATCTTGTCCCCGCCAATTAGCTGACTAGCTTTTTCAACTGGTTTCTCGATAATAGCTGGCAACTTTTTCGGCTCAGTCTGCTGTTCACCGGCATTAGCTACTTGATCACTGCTATGGCGGGCTGCTATATCCTTAATATCGATGGATTTGATGTAATAATAAGTGACTCCTATAAAGATCAATCCGACAACAACAAAAAATGAAGCGGTACCGATTACCCACTTCATCCAAGGTTTTAGCTTCTTTTTTGTTTTTTGCTTACGTGGTGTTTCCATGATGTCTCCTATCTACATTAATAATAATCTAGAAAGAAAGAATAGGATTGGTCTCCTTCACTCCATTATTCATCTTAGGTCTTCCTATGGAGTAATAGGCAAAAGGAGTCGCCTCCAAATCTTCTTCCCGATAAATATTCCGGCCGTCAATGAGGTTCGGCGTTTTTAGCCATTTTTGAATATCCGACAATGGGATATCAACAAACTCTTTCCACTCCGTTAGAATACACAGAGCATCCGCACCTTCAGCAGCCTCTTGGGCAGAAGTACAGTATTCCACCTCAGAACGGTCAAAGGCCTTTTCGAAGTTGCTCGAAGCAATAGGATCATAGGCTTTAACCAAAGCTCCCCGCTCCAATAAGGTCTCCATAATCTCAAAGGCTGGAGCGTCACGAACATCATCCGTTTCCGGTTTGAAAGCCAATCCCCAGATCCCAATCGTTCTTCCCGTAACATCTCCCAGCAGTTCATCAAGCTTCCGAATAACATTAAAGCGTTGATCCCGGTTCACTTCAACTACGGATTTCAACAGCTTGAAATCATAATCCATCTGTCCCGCGATCTGAATGAGAGCTTGCGTATCCTTCGGGAAGCAAGATCCGCCGTACCCGATACCCGCCTTCAGGAAAGAAGAACCAATACGCCGATCCATCCCCATTCCCTTCGCTACCTCCTCCACATCCGCCCCTACCTTCTCACAGATATTGGCGATCTCATTAATGAAGGAAATCTTAGTAGCCAGGAAGGCATTCGAGGCATACTTAATCATCTCCGAGCTGCGCACATCGGTGATGGTAATTTGATCCGTCAATGGACGATGCAAAGCAATAAGCATCTCTGCTGCGCGCTCACTTTCCGTCCCGATAATAATTCGATCCGGATTCAACGTGTCTTTAACAGCTGTTCCTTCTCGCAGGAATTCAGGAACAGAAGCAAAGTCAAAGGATTCCGTCGCATAATTTCGAATGATAGCTGCAACCTTCTCATTCGTTCCTACCGGTACCGTACTTTTCACTACGACAACTTTGTAACCATTAATGGCACGGCCTATTTCCGCCGCCGCTTGCTCAATATAGGCCAAGTTGGCCTTTCCATCTGGCAAGGACGGGGTACCAACAGCAATAATAATGATCTCTGAAGCATTCACGGCAGCAGCCAGATCCGTTGTAAAGGACAATCGCCCCGCTTCCGTATTGCTTGCGATCAGTTCCTTAAGACCAGGCTCATGAATAGGAACCTCACCATTATTCAATAACTCAATCTTTGATGTGGCATTGTCTACGCAAATAACTTCATTGCCCAGTTCAGAGAAACACACCCCGGAGACTAAGCCAACATATCCGGTACCAATTACCGCCAGCTTCATCCTCACTCACTCCCTACAATTTGTTTGAGATATTCAGCAATATGAACTGCTCCATTACGTTGCCGAGTATCTTCAAAGAAATGCTCTCTATCTATAAAGTCATGCATGTTGTCTTCCATTAATTGCCCCCACTCTATCATTCGATAGGGGTGACGGTCTTGAAGAGCCAGAATTGTATTCTTATCTTCTTTCATCTTGCTTCGATGAAGCAGGAGTAATGGCTTTCGAAGCGCAACCGCTTCTCCAACCGTACTCCATCCCGGCTTACTAATAACAAGATCCGATGCTGCAACGTAATTCTGCGACTCCGTATAGGAAGTCGGAATAGCTACAATATTCTTATGCTCCACCTTCATGTTGCTTGACACAATAAAGAGGCAAGCATCATCGTCCCATAGCTTCAATCCGGCCAATTCTTGTACATTTATACTCATTCCAATACCGAAATAGACGACTCTCTTCAGCCTGCCAGGATTAATGGTCTGTAAAATACGGCTTACTTCCTGCTGATCCACTTCCCTGCTGAAGAAATCCGCTTGAAAAGTTCCTTGTTTCCCCCAATCCGGTTCAAAAGCACCCTCCAAACGAACAAAATAATCCATTGCAGCATAGACATCAAATAATGGTTGGAGAGCAGAATGATCGATCATTTCCAAATAGGCCGTATACCAAGTAAAGTTAGATATTCCTAACGAGGGTATATCAGCCTGTCTCGCAGCTGCAAAGGCAATAGGAGAAATATCAGAAATCACAAGATTGACCCCAGCCGTTCGAAGAAAATCTGCCTCCCTTGCCGCCTCATGAGGCAAGCTCTCCATATATTCGTGATACTTTGCTGCAAAGGCCACTGTGTCAGGTTCAATGCTATCTGGCTGAAGAACATAACCCACGTCCGAGGTGCATCTGCGATACTGAATGATCCCTTGATAGTCGGAAAGTGAAGCCTGCATAAAGGCTAATACTTTGTCCGAAGAACATAGGACAAGTCTATACGGCTGCTCTGTAACTTGAAGCAAAGCACGAATGACAGCAATACTTCTTGTAGCGTGGCCATAACCATAATCGGAAACGTAATAAGCGATCGTTTTCGTGTTCATTATCTCATTGAAATATTAAGGCAGTGTTCGGACATCTCTGACCAGGTAGAATACAGCTCCATCACCTTATCTTCATCCGAATATCCGCTATGGACAACTATCATCTCCATATCGGTAATTGCCTTAAGACTATGCAAAGTCTTCATTGGAATATGCAGGACATTACCGGCTTTCACTTTCATCGGCACGCCGTTCTGTACGAACTCCCCTTCACCTTTTACAACCGTCCATACTTCTTCGCGGTTTAAGTGCATGAGATAACTAAAATTCCTACCCGCTTTGACGGCCACACGCTTCGTTATTACGGTACGACCATCCTCGTAACGCTCATCGTCCAGTATTCTGACCCAACCCCATTCCCTCTCCTCGAACATAGGGCCTTGATCATAATTAATAAAGTCTTTAATCCGGGGACTTGCACTCTTATCCGTCACAAGGATACCATCCGGACTAGCAGCTACCACAACATTGGATAATCCAAGTACAGTAACCGGAATTTCAAGTTCATTAACCAGATGAGTATTTACACAGTCCTCACTGATCGTTCCTCTGCCAATCTGGCTCTGTCCCATTTCTTCCGTTAATGTATTCCACGTACCAAGATCCTTCCAGTAACCATCATAAGGTACTACAACAATGTTCTTGGTCTTCTCAACAACTTCATAATCAAAGCTGATCTTAGGCATTTCATGATACTGCTCAACAAGCTGCTCATATTGAATTGAATGGCCCTTTTCCTTAAGGATGTTTATGAGGTAACCGAGCTTAAAGGAGAACACGCCACAGTTCCACAGAGCATTCTGTTCAATTAAGCCAACAGCTGCCTCTTCAGTAGGCTTTTCCTGGAAGTGACTTACTTTTAGAACACCATCAGAAGCCCCTTGTTCACGTTCAGGAATGATATAGCCGTATTTGGCCGATGGGTATGTAGGCTTCACTCCGATTAGGGCTAAATCAGCCTGAGTCTGTTTAATGGTATCCTCTAACTGTTTTACGGCATAAAAAAAGTGGCCCTCAACATAAGGGTCCACTGGTAAAATTGCTATAACTTCGTCCAAATCAACATTGGCGACAGAATATAAATATGAGGCCGTTAATGCAATGGCCGGGAATGTATCTCTACGTTCAGGCTCAATAATAAGTGGTACTGACGGTCCGATCTGATTATGCATCATCTCGATCTGAGCTTGGCCTGTAGCGATGTAGCTGGAATCAGCTAATCCGCTATCGCTAATTTGGCTCCATACACGTTGTACCATGGATACTAATTCGAACTCTTTGTTCTCGAGAACCTTCAGGAACTGCTTGGACCGGGCATCGTTAGACAATGGCCAGAGACGCTTGCCAGAACCACCAGATAGAAGTACAAGTTTCATTTAATACCTCCTTTAATATTCTCGTTCAACTGCACCCTTAGGTATTATTAGTACATTTTTTTTATTAACCTTAAATGTTTTAAGAAAACGATATACATACAGAGGGTTGTTATAAGCATATCTCTTCCACAGTCGTTTAGGCTCCTTTACTAATCGAAAGGCCCATTCCAAGCCCAATTTTTGAAAAAATAGAGGGGGTCTTTTAATATTTCCAACTATGAAGTCAAATGCAGCTCCGACACCAATCATCACGCCATTTATTTTAGCTCGATTTTCATTCATCCATATTTCCTGCTTCGGGCATCCTAGGCTTACAAATATTAAATCTGCGTCGGCGTGATTAATTTGATTAATTACCTGAAGATTCTCATCGGGTGACAACTTACGAAACGGTGGAGAGTATTTACCAACAATGCTGATACCGGAGTTCTTTTTCGTTAGCACCTTATTTAATTGCTCAAGGGTTTGATCTGTGCCTCCATAAAGATATATCTTATAATTCTTTTTAGGGGCAATTTCGCATAACTTAAGCATTAAGTTGGGACCATCAACTCTATCCTGTTCCCTAAATCCAAGCATTTTTAATGCCCATACTAAGGGCATTCCATCCGGAGTACACATAGATGCTTCATCCAATACCCTTGCAAAGTTCAAATCATTACTGGCAGTCACTATGGAATGAGTATTACAAATACATACATAATGATTCTCTTTATTATTAATCCAGTTATCGATTTCCTTAATAGACTCATCGAACGAAAGCGCTGTTATCCTGGTATTAACAATCATCCCCGCACTATACCTAGGTAAGGTATTCATTCCTTTTCCCCTCAATTACATTATTATAGATTTCCGTTATAAATTTCAAATTAACTTCAGCTGTATAGTTCTTTTGATATATAAGAGAAACCTTTTCTCTCAACTTCTCATATTCATGATCCCTGTAATTAATCGCCATTAACAATACAGTCCGCATATCTTCAATATCACCAGGATTAAAATGTAGACCTGTTTCCCCAGAAACAACTACTTCCTGTAGTGAACCGATTCTACTTGCCAATACAGGTGTCCCCATTGAGTATGATTCAATAATAGTCATTGGGAACCCTTCATACCATAACGAAGGCACTATTAAATACATAGAATTTTGCATATATTCTAACACTGATTCTTTTTCCTGTTTCCCTAAGAATACAACACTGTTATCAGTGGAATATAATTGTTCTAAACGTTCCTTTTCTGGACCGTCACCTATTATACAGAGTTTATAGTTACTTTTTTCCACCATCCCTGACCAAGCCTCAAGGAGCGTTTCAACACCTTTCTCTAAAGAAACTCTACCTACAAATAGTAAATACTTAGTAGTATTTATTTCCCTTTCTTGAGTATCCCTCATTGATGTAATAAAGTTAGGTTTCGTAACAATAAGGTCTTCAGGAATGCCCGCTTCTATAAACTTATTTCGCGCAAAATCAGTTAGTGAAATAAATTTATCAACTTTTTTAGCCCATGTGCCTAACATTCTATTAACTTTAATCATAGCTGCCACTGGAATCGTTTGAAAAATTGAGTCCCTATAGCAACCATTAAGTACCGAGTTAATTAAAGAACCCTTTAAGCACTTTTCACATACCTTTCCCTCTCTTAAAAACATACCTGATGGGCAAATTATTCTATAATTATGTAACGTCTGGACAACAGGTATTTTCAAATTGTTACATGCGTAATACACAGAGGGCGATATCAGTGGAAAAAAGTTATGTACATGTACCACATCAGGTTTCATACTAATTAACTTTCTTTTTAAAGCTACATATTCTGCTTTAGACCAAGTTGTGTTTATCGCTAGCATTGCTTTTTGTAATAAATTTTTATCATTAATCATATCATTGCTAACTGAATAAACCTCCGAATGTATTCCATTCGAATTAAGTAAGTTTAGTTCTTGGGATACTACTGTATCTTCTCCACCGCTCAACTGATAGTGATTATGTACAAATAGCACCTTTTCCATCCTAACTCCCCCTTTCTCTTTAGTTAAATTGTTTTATATACAGAACTATCAATTACAACTACGCTATTTTCAGATAAATCTTTCCCTAGCACAACATTTGCTCCAATTTTAGAATTACTTCCAACAACGATTGGTCCTAATACCTTACACCCTGCATAAAGTGTTACATTATCACCTAATGACGGCATTAATTCCAATCCATCAAACGGGTTTTTAGCACCAATTGTTACATTTTGAAATATCATTAAATTATTCCCCACTACTGCATTTCTTCCAATAACGATTCCTTGAGGATGGGCAATAAAAAGTCCTGGACCGATACTAGCGTAAGCGGAGATCTCCGCACCATGCAAAATCATATTTAACTTAACAAAAATATAATGAACAAACGGGACTTTTTTCAAAGCAAACCAGCTTGCAATTCTATAAAACATTACTGACTGTATGGGTCCAATTCCTAGAATTGAAAAAATAAGCACTTTATAAATTGAATATTTCCCCTTAATGTTCATTTGCTCTACATATCTATTTAAATCCATATTAAATGATCTTAAAAATGTAATCTGTTTCATGAGATTCCCCCATTTTGTAATAAAGCATCAAGCTTTAAGGAAATCTCATTCCAGTTAAATTGATTTCTATTTCTAATTCCATTCTCCACTTTATTTTGATATAACTGCTCATCATTTAATAGTTTAACTATTGCATCAGCAATATGTTCAACTTTTTCAGGTACAATTAAACCAGAATCAGTCTGCCCATGAAATTCATTTACCCCTTTTGTACTTACACTTACCCAAGGTATTCCTAAGTGTATAGATTCTATTAATTTAATTAAGAGTTGGTACTCGTTACTGTTATCTCGACCAAGTAGGCCTAGACAAACATCCATTTCAGCTACAATATTTAGTGCATGTTCTCTTTCCAATGCTCCATATATAAATATATTTCCATTCAACTCTATGTCTTTTTGAATAATCTCTTTTATTGCTTCAATTCCAGGTCCTTCACCTATTAAATGCACCTCAATATTGTCTAACTTTTTTTTAATTTCCTTTACTACAGGAATTAATAAATTAAATCCTCTATTTGCACTTATTGTTCCGAGAAAACATACTTTATTTTTTGATTTCATAATATCTTTATTATATTCAATCCCACTTACCCCATTAGGGATAACCTCAATAGAAGTAATAGGTGCATAATTTTTAGCAATCAAGAAATCTTTTGAAACTTGATTTATAGTTAGTATTTTTGTTGAATACTTTAATGGTATTCTGTTTACTGAATAAAACAATTTCTGCTTCCAAGTAATTGGTTCATATAAATCATGAATTCTTACATAAAGCTTACATTTAAATAATTTTGAAAGTAGGAAGGCAGTCCATCCTATACTAGTATTGAAATGAAAATGAGCTAAAATGGCATCAAATTTTGTTTTCTTTAAATACTTATAGGCATAAAAAAAGTAAACGAAACTAACCGTCCACTTTTTATACTTTCTAGGTAATTTAACACGATGTACTGTATGATCTAATGGCTTTTTATAATTAATTTTTTTAAGTTTTAAACTATCTATATTCTCTCCTTCCGCAGGAGCAAGAACATGTACTTCATGCCCTAAAGCTACAAGAGCTTTAATAAATTCCATAGTAGTTGTTACTGCCCCACCAGCTTGCGGAGGATAAAACAAGGTAATATCTAATACTTTCAAAATGCCACCACCTAAACTTTTTTGCCTATTGATAGTCCGATAAGAATACCAAACGGGATCATTACAAACATGTAAACAATCGGGTTATCAGTCATCATAAGCGTTAATATGGATATCATGGACAATACACACGCTAAATGATATTTAGCATCTATTGAATTATTTTTATCACTCCGTGCCCACTTTTTTATTGAGCTAATACTAATACATAAAAATCCTAGTACAAAAAAAGCAAATCCTACTATTCCATAATCATGAAGTACTCGCAAATAGTCATTATGAGGTTGATCTATTGAGTAAAAATAACTTCCTAATTCTACTTGTATTGAACCAACTCCTGATCCAAATATCGGATTTTTATAAAATGAATTTAATGTGAAATCCCAGAGTTCTGTTCTTCCCATTGCATTTATCGATATACCACCAATTGACATTGACATATCACCTGAAAAAAATCGTTCCCTAATTACACCAACCCTATTGATGATTACATAAATAACGCCTAAGGCAGCAACAGTTAATGTTATGAATCGAGTTATTCCTTTTGTATTTAGTTTAATTTGAGAAAGGGGGAATAATATGAATCCAATGACCATAGCTGTTCTAGATAAAGTAAAACATATTATTATCAATGCAATAATTGAAAAAAAGAGCATTTTTTTGTTTTGGCTATAGCGATAATCCGCAAGGGCTACAGAAATAATTAACAATGCAAAAATTGAAAATGCTCTCGGAAACATTATATTTCTGCTGTCCTGTCCCAGCAACAATGTAAGCGAAACATAAATAAGCATTGCAAATATAGAACACCAAATAAATATTGTATTAATTTTTTTAGCGGTAATTACATTATTACTGCTCTCCCTAGCTGATATTAAAATTAATCCTACAAATACAAACAATACACTAATATTTTGTATACCTTGTTTTTGTGGATGATTCCATAAAAAAGATAGTAATCCCCAAGAGAGTAGAATAAGTAGACCGATAACAACTTTTGTTGATTTAGGAAACCTCGGGTTAATTGTTAATGAGATCCACATGATACCTACACTTAATGCTGACAATAATGAAGATAAAGTCATTCCCGAAATATAAATATTTCTCGGCAAATCCAAAAGACTAGAGCTTAATAGAAGGATTGTAATTACCGAAAAAGTTAGTGAAACTTTAGCCCTCCCCCTTAACAAAGCGTACTGATTGCCATGAATTACGGTGCTAGTATCTTTTATCATAAACACCTCAGCATTTTATTTAGTTAGTAGTAACCTTCCTTTTGTTAACAACAGGTAGAAGTACAGCTTTAATTTTATATAATAATCCAAGTGTAAATTTTCTATTTATCTTTAAGGATATTAATACATAACTCATTACCAGCACAAATAAGTCAATAATAAGTGAAATTGGTTGAACTATCGTTACCTGAATAGTCAATATTTTAATCAAATAGTATACAATACACATTCCAAGAGAACTTATTCCACTTGAAATAAAACATTTAAAATATGATTTCATATTCATGCCTAATATCTTCATAACAAAATAAGAGCGAATAAAAAATATTATAGAATTTTCTATAATAACAGCATAACAAACACCTTTCAGTCCAAAGTACGATCCAGTGTACATTAATACAAAAATAAAAATAAAGGCATAGGAGAAAAGTTTGAGTTCAATATCAGGTCTCCCAACACTTCTAAACAAGGCGTTTGTAGTTGTTCCTAAACCCGAAATTAAGCCTGCGAACATTAGTATCTGTAATAATGAAACAGACTCAATCCATTTATCTCCATACAGTAGTTTAATGAAATCTGATGATATACAAAAGAAACCAACACAAATAGGAAATAAAATGAATGCTAGTAATTCTAAAACTCCTACATATCTTTTTGTTAATTTTTCTTTATTATTTTGAAGCCTTGAGAAATCTGAAAACACTACTTTCCCAATTGCATTTGATATTAGGCTCCTGGCCATAAAACTCCAGTTAAATGCCATAGTGTAGTAGCCAAGTTCTTTACTTCCCATTGTCTTCCCAATTACTAAATAATCAGCAACACTACTAATATAAATGAGCAATTGACTCCCTAACACCTTACTACTATATGAGATCATTTCTCTTACCATGTTTACTCTAAATCTTTGATTTACTAATTCAAGTACATTAGATTGGAGCAAGAAACCAATAGATTGAATTGCAGGTCTAAATAATAATTTTGTAGTGATCGATAGTATTGAATATCCTAAAACTGCCAATAAAACAGCAATAACACTTGATAACAATTCAGATATTATATCAATAACCATAATCCTTTTGAATTTCATTTCTTTTTGAAAAACTGATCTAGTAGTAATTCCAAATGAGCCCAAAACAACTCCTAATGATATATACTTAATAATCTGTTCAACTTCAGAACTATTGTAAAAATCAGATATCGGTGCGGATACAGAAAATAGTATCCCTGCTAAAAGGAATGATAAAATTATATTTACCTTAAAAACTGTGCTTACAAATGTTTTCTCTGTATCTTGTTTGTATATTAAGTATGCACCGACTCCTACCTCTTGAATTACTAAAATTATCCCCGTAAACAGAGTTGCCATTCCAAGTAAGCCAAAGATCTCTGGGGTCAATATTCGTGCGAGAATAATATTAGTAAGCAGTGCCACTACCTGAGTTGCAACCATTTGAATTATTGACCACATTGAACTTCGATAAAATGACATATTTTTATCCCCTTTATCCCCCCAAGTTAGATACACTTTTTATAAGTGTCAATTGTAAGTTTTGCCATATCACTCCAATTCAGCTGTCCAATCTGTTTATTTGCTGAGGAGTAGAATTTTTCATGGTTAAAACTTCTTATATCTTCCATGGCTCTTTTTAAAGAACCCTTTACTAGGGGATCATATAAAATTGAACAGTTATCGGGAAGATACTCCTTAAGTATACCTATTTTGGGAGCAATAACCGGTTTATACAATGAAAGAGCTAATATTGCAGTACCCGAAGTAGTTATTAATTTGTATGGTAATACCACAGCATTAAAAGCTGAGACATAATCAGCTAATTCATTATCCTCCAAAAAGTTTAAGTTTAAATGTATATTAGAGCTTTCTATACCATTGAGTAGGTTCATATCAAAATCCTTTGATACCCCTCCGGCAATTATTAGATGTGAATTAGCATGATTTAAGGCTTTAAATGCTGCTAACAAATCATCTATACCCTTATAAGGCGAAATTTGCCCTACAAATCCATATACTATATGATCATCAGGTATATTATATTTTTTTCTAATATTATTTCCAGTGGGGGTATATACATTTTGATAGTGGCCGTGGTGAACGACGTCAATCTTGCTGTTTTTTATATTAAATGTGCTACTCACTTCTTGAACCAACGATTCTCCCATTACAATTAATCTGTTACATAATCTACAAATAATCTTTCTAATGTATTTATCGTATTTTGTCATTCCTGAAGAATGTGGCCAGATGTTATGTACCGTCCATACAATCCTTACTTTTTTCATTCTTAAGAACATTAGTAGTAGGAGAAAAAGAGATGTTTTTAATAATGTACGTAATAAGTTCCTGCCCTGATAATAGTGACTCGGCCAATGAATGTGAAGGATATCTCCCTTATGAGTATTGAGAACATTCCTTTTTGAAAACGAAATAACTCTATAGCCCTGCTCCTCGATTGAAGTTGATAACAATTCATTATACTTATTTCCCGAGTTATATTTAGGCATCATAAATACTCTTATACTCATATTTTAATCCTCTTATATTATATATTTACCTCTATATTTTTCATTTTTTTCAAATCCGCATCTACCATCATCTGTACTAACTCAATAAAACCAACCTCTTGATTCCACCCCAGTTTTTCTTTAGCCTTGGAGCAATCACCAAGAAGAAGATCTACTTCAGCAGGACGAACAAATTCTGGATCAATTACGACATAGTCCTTCCATTTTAATCCTACATATGAGAATGCTACTTCCAATAATTCTTCCACTGAATGTGTCTCGCCAGTTGAGATGACATAATCATCTGCTTCATCTTGTTGGAGCATAAGCCACATTGCTTTTACATAGTCCCCTGCAAATCCCCAGTCTCTAAGAGCATCAAGATTTCCCATACGTAGCTCTGACTGCAGACCTAGCTTAATACGCGCAACAGCATCTGTTACTTTACGCGTCACAAACTCCAAACCTCGGCGCGGAGACTCATGATTAAAAAGAATTCCCGAGCAGGCAAACATACCAAAGCTTTCTCTATAATTTACTGTAATAAAGTGACCATATACTTTAGCTACTCCATATGGACTACGTGGATAGAACGGGGTCGTCTCTTTTTGTGGAGTTTCAATAACTTTTCCAAACATCTCACTGCTTGATGCCTGATAAAAACGTGCCTCTGGTTTAATTAACCTTACAGCTTCCAACATATTAGTAACAGCTAGTGCCGTCATTTGACCAGTGGCAAGTGGTTGCGGCCACGAAGCAGCAACAAAAGACTGTGCTGCTAAGTTATAAACCTCGTCGGGATTGGATAACTGAACAGCTTCAATTAGGGATGCCATATCTGTTAGATCACCAGATACCCAATTAATTTTATTCTTAATGTGTTCCACATTTTCATAGTTAGGGGTACTCGTTCTTCTTCTAAGACCAAACACCTCGTAACCTTTCTCCAATAAGAACTCTGCCAAATAGGAACCGTCTTGTCCTGTTACACCTGTAATTAATGCGCGCTTTGCCATCGTTTCCACTCCCTCTAATCTCTCTTTGTAATCTTATTGCCGTACCAGATATTCATTCTGAAAGGTTTCGTAAACGGCTCTAATTCCCTCTTCCAGAGGAATCGTTGCTTTCCAGCCGAGTCCGTTAATCTTCGTGACGTCTACAAGCTTACGTGGCGTACCGTCCGGAGCCGAGGTATTAAATACAACTTCGCCCTCGTAGCCCACTACGTCTTTTATCAAATAAGCGAGCTCCTTAATGCTGATATCTTCACCAACGCCGATATTCACGATCTCGTTCTCTTCGTAGGTATTCATCAAGAAGAGACAAGCATCGGCCAGATCATCGGAGTGGAGGAATTCTCTGCGAGGCGTTCCCGTTCCCCATACTTCAACCTCTGGAGATTGATTCACCTTCGCTTCATGGAATTTGCGAATAAGCGCAGGAAGCACATGCGAGGTCTTAAGATCAAAGTTATCGTTAGGTCCGTACATATTGGTTGGCATAACCGAGATGTATTTCGTTCCGTATTGACGGTTGTAGGATTGGCACATTGTAATGCCAGCGATCTTCGCGATGGCGTAAGGCTCATTGGTAGGTTCAAGTACGCCTGTCAGCAGGTATTCTTCCTTCATCGGCTGAGGCGCGAACTTCGGATAGATGCAAGTTGAGCCCAGGAATAGCAGCTTCTTCACCTGGTTGCGGTATGCGGCATCGATCACATTCGTCTGAATCATAATATTGTCGCGGATGAAATCTGCCGGATACTCATTGTTAGCGACTATGCCGCCAACCTTGGCTGCTGCCAGGAATACATAATCAATACCTTCCTCCTCGAAGAAAGAGAGAACCCGATCTCTGTCGAGCAGATCGAGTTCAGCACGGGTGCGATAGACCAGATTGGTATAACCCTTCTCTTCAAGAGCTCTTAGAATAGCCGAGCCCACCAGTCCTCTGTGTCCTGCTACAAAAATTTTCGAATTGAGTTCCACTCTCTATCCACTCCTTCTCCTAGTATGCGTCATCCGATCCAACCATCGCTTTGGCTGTCTTCGCGATAATCTGCAGATCAAATAACACATTTCGTTTCTCTATATACTCAAGATCCAGCTCCACCATTTCCTTGAAGCTCAGTTCATTCCGGCCGCTTACCTGCCACAGTCCGGTACAGCCTGGCTTCACGCGAAGGCGGAGTTTATCATAGCTGCTGTATTCGGTAACCTCTCTTGGAAGAGGAGGACGCGGGCCAACAAGCGACATATCGCCGCGAACGACATTCCACAATTGAGGAAGCTCGTCAATACTGGTCCTGCGGATAAATCTTCCAACAGTTGTAATCCTCGGGTCATGTTTCATCTTGAACATGGCACCTTCTATCTCATTCTTATGTAAGAGGTCCTTCAATAAGTCCTCTGCATTCGGGACCATGGACCGGAATTTGTACATTCGAAATTTCTTTTCATTAATGCCTACCCGTGTCTGATAGAAAAAGACCGGTGCTTTCGGATTCTCCAGCTTAATCAGCAGGGTAATTATTAGCAGCAACGGAGATAAAAACAGGATCCCGCATGCCGCGCCAACCAGATCCATCATGCGCTTAATCATCAGATAAGTGCGTTTCGTACTTCTTGTCTTGGCTTGAACACGTTGAGCAATGGATAAATGGCTGTCTATGGTCATCTCGGATTCTTTCCGAAGAGGCGATAACGCCATGTTGTTGTCTCCCCCCGTTTACTTGGATTTATGGATAAGCTCCCGCTCTATAATTTCTTTCATAGCTTCCAGCAGCGGTCCCTTAAGCGATTCATTCCGTAAAGCGTAGTCTAACGTTGTCGTAATAAAACCTAACTTCTCGCCTACATCGAAGCGTCTGCCTTCGAACTCATAGGCGTAAACGCCTTGTGACTCATTGAGCTTCTGGATGGCGTCCGTCAATTGAATCTCGCCGCCGGCACCCTTCTCTTGCTTGGACAGGAACTTGAAAATATCCGGAGTAAGTACATAACGGCCCATAATCGCAAGATTCGATTCCGTTGTTCCCGGTGCCGGCTTTTCGATAAAACGATCTACCAAGCTTAACAGCCCGTTCTTCTCGCTGTATTCCACAATGCCATAACGTTCAGTCTCATTCATGGGAACCGGCTTCACGCCAATAACCGACCGGCCCGTCTGTTCGAACTGTTCCATCAGTTGTCTCGTACATGGAATCTCGGAATCAACAATGTCATCTCCAAGAAGAACGGCAAACGGTTCATCTCCGATAAAATTGCGCGCACACCATACGGCATGCCCAAGGCCCTTCGCCTCTTTCTGGCGGATATAGTGGATATCTACTCTTGAAGATTTCTGTACTTCATCCAGCAGCGTAAGCTTGCCCTTCTCCATCAGATTGTGCTCAAGCTCAAACGCGCTGTCGAAGTGATCCTCAATCGCACGCTTGCCCTTGCCGGTCACAATAATAATGTCCTCGATTCCCGAAGCAACAGCTTCTTCCACGATATATTGAATCGTGGGCTTGTCTACAATCGGGAGCATTTCCTTCGGCATGGCTTTGGTCGCCGGCAGGAACCGGGTTCCAAGGCCAGCGGCCGGGATAATGGCCTTTTTCACTTTCGTCATGTTTTGTTCCCTCTCTTTTCTTTCTTTTCTCTCTCTATTTTGTCTATGTATGTGGTGGATATTGGATAAAAGGTGGGTATAAATATACGAGCTATGTCTTCCTTCGGCAGAAAAACATAGCTCGAACATTTAGTTATTGGAAAATAGGGGCATTTAACCCCTCCTCACATCACACCATTGGCAATAATGCCTAAGGTTAGCTACCAAACCCACAGCGTGACCGAGTGCCTGCAGTGATAAAGGTGCAGCAGACTTAACCTTGAGCGGTTGTTGTAGCCGCTCTCCCTACTTCACGTCAGCACTATAATAATAGTAGTAAGCCTCTTCATTCGACCGGCGCTTCACGTTATTCAGCACAACGCCAAGAATGCGGGCATTCACGTTCTGCAGATTCTGAATCGCCTTCTGAGCGAACTGGCGCTTCACCCGGCCCTGATCGACAACAAGAACAACCCCGTCGCTCTTCGTAGCGACAATCTGCGCATCCGTTACAGCGAGCAGCGGCGGTGTATCCACCAGGACGATATCGTACATCGTGCGAAGCTCATCCAGCAGGGCCGTCATCCGCTTCGATGCCAGCATCTCTGCCGGATTCGGAGGAATCGGTCCAGCTGTAATCACGTCCAGATTCGGAACATCCGTCGTTTGAATAACCTCTTGCAGGGTACTTTGTTGCGAGATGACGGACGATAAGCCGAACCGGTTCGAGATCTGGAACGTCTTATGAGCGGTTGGCTTACGCATATCGGCATCAATCAGAACAACCTTGCGGTCGGATTGGCTGAACGTTACGGCCAGATTGGCAATGGTGGTTGACTTGCCTTCACCCGGTCCTGCGGAGGATACCATAATGACCTGAATAGCAGAGTCGATGGCAGCGAATTCGATATTCGTCCGAAGCGTACGGTATGTCTCCGATACAGGCGAACGCGGATTGGCGACGCTAATCAGGCGGCGTTTATTCTCCGATGGTGACATTCTCCAGCCCTCCTGCCTTCTGTCTGTTCTCTGCCCGCGAAGATCCCGTCTGGAATTCGCTTGCTTCAACCCTTGCAACCATGGCCAGAGTCGGCTGACCCAGGTAACGCTCGACATCCGCCTCCGTCTTAATGGTGTCATCCATATATTCGAGCAGGAAAGCAATACCAACCGCAATCATAAGGGACACAACAAATGCGATGATAATATTCAGCGTGACATTGGGCGATACCGGTGCTGGCTGGTCATCCAGCAGCGCTTCGTTCAAGATCGATACGTTCTGAACCTGAAAGATATTAGGTATTTCCTGTTGAAAAACAATTGAGATAGCATTAACGATCTCAGCGGCCTGGCGATAGGAGACGTCCTGTACGGCCAGTGTCATAACCTGAGTGTCATTTACAGAGCTGACCTTGATCTTCTTGGCCAGTTCCTTCGCGGATAAGCCCAGCTGCGGATACTTCTCAGCGACCTTCCCAAGAATAGCTGGCGTCTTAATGACTTCTTTATAGGTTTCGATCATCTTGATGTTGGAGTTAATCGCGTTAATGTCCAGTGCACCAACAGCTAGCGATTCATTCGTACGGTTCACTACGATCTTGGTTGATGCCTCATAAATGGGATCCTTGAACATCTTGGTGTACGCACCAGCTGCAACGGTACATACCAGCACAAAAATAACGATAAGCAACAACCTCTTCCTTACGATAAGGAAGTACTCCCTTAAATCTAGTTCCTCAGACACTATTAGCCTCCTCCTGATTGCCTAGTTGCCTATGATGATTGTAATACGTTAGTCCTAATCTTTGTAGACAAATTTTGTAAAGAAACCAACTTTTTCTATTATTTAGCGAAAAAATACCTTCCTCCCAACTGCTGCATCTGAGAGGAAGGTCTTTAGTCCTATTAATTACTTGAAGTTCACTGCGCGGTAGATCATAACCGCTGCTTCAGCGCGTGTAGCCGATGCATTCGGCGAGAACTTGCCATTGTTGCCAATTACGATGCCATTCTTGGAAGCGAACGCTACGCCAGCTTTCAGGGAAGCGCTGATCGAGCTAGCATCCTTGAAGCCTGCCAGTGCTGCAGTCACGTCAGTTACGTCTTGAGCACCTTTCGTTACTTTCAGTGCGCGAGCAATCATCGTTGCCATCTCTGCGCGAGTGATTTGCGCGTTAGGGTCGAACTTCGTAGCCGAACGGCCTTGAATAATGCCAAGCTTAGCCGCTGCACCGATGTAAGGTGCGGACCAGTCCGTATCCTTCACGTCCGCAAAATCTTCTTTTGCAGAGCTGTTATCAATATCAAGAGCACGAGTCAGCATTTTCGCGAACTCTGCGCGAGTTACGTTATCTTTTGGAGCAAATACGCCGGCTTTTTTGCCTTCGATTGCGCCTTTCGCCGCGATTACTTCAATCGCACGGCCAGCCCACGATTGAACGGACGCGATGTCTGTGAAGCTTACTTTGTTCTCAACAACAACATATTGGGAGAACGTGTCGCGATGCTCAACAATCAGGTTGCCTTGAACCGTACCGCCTTGGAACACAAGCTTGCCGTCAACAATCTTCGCGAGGGACAGAAGCTCTTTGTCCACGCCATCCACGTTACCAAGCGGAATAGCAACCGTAACTGACTGCGCGAACGAAGTAACCGATTGGCCGCCAATCGTCAGACCAAAGCTGTATACATCGGAAGCTGCTTTCAGTTCGCCCGTTGTCGAGGAATCGGCTTTCGATTTGTTAATGTTAAAGTCAATTGCACCGTTGAACTGTCCGCCAACCGGAAGAACTGCGCTAAGGCCGTTAACCGTCAGGTTGATGCCGCCAAGACCTGCTTTGATTGCTTCTTGGATAACCGCATTGTCGAGGCCAATCTTCACGTTGTCTTGCGCAACATTGCCCAGGTTAAGGTTCAGTACAGGTGCCGGAACCGTAACGCCTGGAGCCAGTGCTTTCACGTTCTTCAGGATCTCGCCGATACCCGCGATAGCGGACAATACGGACGAGCTGCTTACTTGCACGGAAGCTTGACCGTTCGATACTTTCACGTCGCTGGACAGATCAAATGTCGACAGCTTCGTTACGAGCGCAGTTGCTTGTTGAACCGCTTCTGCAAGGATTGCCGCTTTCTCAGCGTCCGTTGCATTCGCAAGTTTATCCTTAAGTTTGCCAAAGAATTCCGCAACTTCTGGTGGAATTGTAGCCGTGCCTGTCTCTTCGCCGCCGCCAATAATGCCGCCACCAGTGTTGCCGCCAGTGTTACGAGTGCTCAGATACGCATTCATAACTGCATTAATAGCATTAGGAATTGCGTTAGCATTTACGATAGCTACCTTAACAACCAGGTTTCCGGCAGCTTCCGTCAATACCGTCTGATCGACGCCGTAATAATTGAATACTGCCTTGATTTTGCTTGCTGTATCATTCGTGTCAGGCACGGCTTGAATCGCACTCTTCACAAGCGTTACAACAGCCAGCGGGTTATTAGCAAGTCCTTGAACCTCAGATACCGGCATCGCATCAAGGCTGGCAAATAGATTTGTTTTCACTTTCAGCACGTAAGCAGCCAGATCTTCGAAAGTCAGACCGGTTACATCAGCTTCATCAGCAAGTGTACGCAGAACTTGGAATCCAGCCGAATCCTGAATGCCATCGAAATAGGAATAGTCAGCAGTATAAGTGAAGCCAAGCAAGTTAATATACAAAGCTTCTACAGCAGCCTTCTCATCAGGGGACAAAACGTATTTTTTATTAATTTCAGTTGTAATCGGTGCGATAATTGCCTTCACTTCATCTGCAGACAAGCCTTTAATAACATCACGCAGAGTCTTCAATGTTGCCAGACCGTTAACGCCTAAAGCCGCGTGCCATTTGTTCGCTTCAGCAATAAGCTGATCCGTGGAGGACGATGCTGCCGCGTAAGCCGTATTATTAAACCCCAGCTTTTCTGCCAATCCCTTGCTGCTGAGCGGAATTCCCGCGAATGCGGTTGCCGCCATGCTTGCTGCGATTGTGGATACGATAATCTTCTTTTTGATCGTCATTTCTTACATTCACCTCGTAGTTTAGTAGTGTGACAGTTTGTAACTCGTTACTACCTATACCAAATGTTGGTATTTATAGACACTAATAACGTGACAAAGCGACTAGCGCGAGCGCCAAGCCCTCTAGTTGATTGCCAATTCGTTATCCATTTCTGTTAATTGGATTCCAGTAATGGTCCATTCCGCCATAGGGATCCTTGGGAAATCTGTGCCTATCTGTTGCCTATTGTTAAAATGTACCTAGGAAAATACTTGATGCCCATTATAGCAGAATAGAACTTGGGAATCAGCACTTTCGCAATATTTCCTAGTTTTCGACAAAAAATGATCGGATCGACCTAGTTTTACGGGATTTTTTCCCAATATGGTAGCGTTTTCAGTCGATATTTAATGCTGGAAATTAAATTTCCTTCTCCCGTTCGACAAAATAAAAACCGTGCCATCTGCCGGCAGAAGTCCTATTCTGTCACAAATAAGAGACTCTCGTCGGCCGATAACACGGTTATGACAATAAATGTAAAACTTTACTTTCGATGCATCTTAAATTCTAGAAATAATTCGTTATAGTGCACGAGCATTTTTTTGCCGAGATTCTTATAGACTTCAAGCTTTTCCGTCAGCTCTTTGCCTGGGTAGAAGCGCTTGTCGCCCGAAATTTCCTCCGGCAAATATTCAAGCGCCTTGGCGTTAGGCGTAGAGTAACCGACATACTCGGCATTCTGCGCCGCATGCTCCGGATCCAGCATGAAGTTGATGAACTTGTGCGCGCCTTCGATGTTCTTCGCCGTCTTCGGAATGACCATGTTATCGAACCACAGGTTCGAGCCTTCCTCCGGCACGACGTAGTCGAGCTTCTCGTTCTCGCTCATGATCTCCGACGCGTCGCCGGACCATACAAGGCCCACCGCCGCCTCTTCGTTCGCAAGCAGCAGCTTGATCTCGTCGCCCACAATCGCCTTCACGTTCGGAGTAAGCGTGCCAAGCTTCGCCTTCGCCGCCTGCAGATGCTCTTCATTCGTATCGTTCAGCGAGTAATGAAGGCTGTTCAGCCCCATCCCGATAACCTCGCGAGCACCGTCGAGCAGCAGGATCTGGTTTTTCAGGCTTGGATCCCAGAGGTCATTCCAGCTATGGAACTTGAGGTCGGTCAGATCGGGATTATAGACAATCCCAACCGTTCCCCAGAAGTAAGGAATCGAGTACTTGTTATCCGGATCAAAGCTAAGGTTAAGGAAGCTGGGATCGATGTATTTCAGATTCGGCAGCTTGCTCTTGTCGAGCGGGATGAGAAGATTTTCCTCCTTCATCTTGTCAATCGCATATTCCGAAGGGATACTGACGTCGAAGGTCGTGCCTCCCTGCTCGATCTTGGTCATCATCGCTTCGTTCGAATCAAACGTCTGGTAAATGACCTTGATGCCCGTCTCCTTCTGGAATTCATCCAGCAGCTCCGGATCGATGTAATCGCCCCAGTTGTAGATCGTCAGCGTATCCTTGCCCGTGTAGCCCGCGCTCGAATTGAGGTAGGAGGTCAGGTACATCAGCCCTAAGGAAACGACCAGCACGGCGATAAACGTCTGAACTAAAGATCTCATCCCCGTCCCTCCGATCGCGCCGAAGTCCGGCTATTCCGCTGATTGATGAAGTAGTAGCCGATAACCAGCAGAATGGTGAACAGGAAGATCAGAGTGGACAACGCATTGATGGATAGCGCAATCCCTTGGCGGGCCCGCGAGTAGATCTCAACCGACAAGGTGGAGAAACCGTTGCCCGTCACGAAGAAGGTCACCGCGAAGTCGTCCAGCGAGTACGTTAACGCCATAAAAAATCCGGCAAAGATGCCCGGCTTGATAAACGGAATAATAACGCGCGTCAGCACATGCCAGCTGCTTGCCCCAAGGTCGCGGGCCGCGTCAATCAGCGTGGAGCTCATTTCCTGCAGCCTCGGCAGGATCATAATAACGACGATCGGCACGCTGAAGGCGATATGCGACAGCAGAACGGACACGAAGCCAAGCTTAATACCGATAATGGTAAACATGATTAAGAACGAAGCACCGATGATGACATCCGGGCTGACGATCAGCACGTTGTTGAGCGACAGCAGCGCGTTCTTCGGCTGGCGTCTTCTTACATAGTGAATGGCAAGCGCGCCCGCAATGCCGAAAATAACCGAGATGGCCGACGACAGCAGCGCGATCACAAACGTGTTCAGTACGATAATGAGCAGCCGCGTATCCGCGAAGACTTCCTGGTACCACTCTAGCGTAAAGCCTTCGAAGTTGCGCATCGCTCCGCCGCTGTTGAACGAATAGAAGATCAGATAGAAGATCGGCGCGTACAGGATGATAAATACGGCGATCAGATACGCATTAGACAGCTTTGCGGTTTTCATTCTGCAGCCCTCTCTTTCTGCTGCCCGTTAACAGCATAATAATCGCCATCGCGATAATGAGGAACACCGCGATCGTAGCGCCCATACCCCAGTCCTGGGTGACGAGAAAATGCTGCTCAATCGCCGTACCGAGCGTAATTACCCGGTTGCCCGCAATAAGCCGCGTAATCATAAAGAGCGACAGCGCGGGGATAAAGACCGCCTGGCAGCCGGACTTCACGCCATTTAGCGTCAGCGGGAAGATTACCCGGCGGAACGCCGTCCAAGGCGATGCCCCAAGATCCCGTGCCGCGAACACCAGCGAAGGATTCATCTCCTCCAGCGAATTGAAGATCGGCAGGATCATAAACGGGATAAAAATATAGACCGAGACAAAGATAAAGCTGAAGTCGGTGAACAGGATTTGCTGCGTACCGATGCCAATAAATTTGAGCATGCCGTTAACCGCGCCGTATGTGCCGAAGAGGCCAAGGAAAGCATAAGCCTTGAGCAGCAGGTTAATCCAGCTTGGCAAGATGATGAGCAGCAGCCATAGCTGCTTATGCTTGGTTCGCGTCAGCAAGTAAGCAGCCGGATAGGCAACCAAGAGCGAGAACGCGGTGATCAGAAAAGCGTACCAGAACGAGCTGAGCGTCATCTTCATATAGACCGGCGTGAAAAACTTCTCGTAATTGCCGAACGTGAAGTTCCCCTCTACGTCGAAGAAGGAATAGTAGACGACCAGCACGATTGGCGTAATAACGAATAACGCGATCCACAGGAGATACGGAATGAGATAGAAATTACGCGTATTAGTTCTCATCGTGACCCTCGCTGTACGCGTCCAGACGCTTATCGAATTCTTCCTCCGTCTCGCCGAAGCGCATAACGTGAATTGCTTCCGGATCAAAGTAGAGGCCGATTTGCTCGCCTACGGCTGCTTTTTTCGTAGAGTGGACAAGCCATTCGTTGCCCGCTTCATCGTAGCAGGAGATCTCGTAGTGAACGCCGCGGAACAGCTGGGAATCGACGCGCACCTGCAGCTTGCCTTGCTCGGTTGTCGTAATTTCGAGGTCCTCCGGACGGATGACGATCTCCACCGGCTCGTTCGGATTCAGACCTTGGTCGACGCATTCAAACGTACGGCCCGCGAACTCGACTTCGAAGTCCTGCTTCATGCGGCCGGCCACAATATTGGATTCTCCGATAAAATCGGCCACGAACCGGTTAATCGGCTCATCGTAAATATCGTTCGGCGTGCCGGATTGCTCGATTTTGCCCTGGTTCAGGACAAAAATCTCGTCGGACATCGCAAGCGCTTCTTCCTGATCATGCGTAACGAAAATAAACGTAATGCCCAGACGGCGCTGCAGCTCGCGAAGCTCATATTGCATCTCGGTGCGGAGCTTCAGGTCCAGCGCGGAGAGAGGCTCGTCCAGCAGGATAACCTCCGGCTCGTTCACGATCGCGCGGGCAATCGCGACGCGTTGACGCTGACCGCCGGACATTTCGCTGATATTGCGCGTCTCGTAGCCTTCCAGGTTGACGAAGCGGAGCGCTTCTTTTACCTTGGCCGTGATTGCCGCGTTCTTCAGCTTCTTGATGCGAAGGCCAAAGGCGACATTTTCGAACACATTAAGATGAGGGAACAGCGCGTAGTCCTGGAATACGGTGTTCACTTGGCGCTCGTTCGGCGGGATCCGGTTAATAACCTTGCCGTTGAAATAAATCTGACCCTTGGACGGTTCGATGAACCCGGCGATCAGCCGAAGGATCGTTGTTTTGCCGCAGCCCGACGGGCCAAGCAGCGTATAGAACTTGCCTCTTTCAATCTCGAAGCTGACTTCGCTTAAGACGGTCGTCTGATCGTCGTATTGCTTCGTCACTTGCTCGAATCGGATGATCGTTTGATCCGACATGATGGCTGCACTCCTTCATACCCGGAGGTAAACATAGTTAATGGTTTAGGTTCCTAACGATTGCTTTCAGCATTTGATTATACATGATGGTTGCGTGTACGCGCATGACTTTTTGCTTATCCGGGGGTATAATACAGAAATAAGTATCTATCAAAAACCTATTTACAATAAAAAGGAGTGTATAATCCAATGGCACAGTACCGTGAGATTGATTCTATGGAAGGCTGGAACGAGACGTTCGAGGCTTCGAGCGACCGTCCAACCGTTATTTTCAAACACAGCACAACTTGCCCGGTAAGCGCGAATGCGTACCGCGAGTTCAATGAATATTTGAACGGCAACCCGCGCGAAGATGCTGATTATGTACTTGTTAAAGTGATCGAGTCCCGCCCTGTATCGCTCCAAATCGCGGAAGACACATCGGTGAAGCACGAATCGCCGCAAATCATCTTCCTCGAGAAAAAAGCGAAAGTATGGTCCGCGTCCCACTGGTCCGTGACTAAAGAGCATATTGCAGCGGTATTGGACTAAGATCGTTGTAAGTGTTAGGCTGCAGCAGTGTTGATTCCTCTCTTTGAGGGGAGTCGCACTGCTGTTTTTTATTAGGTTGACTATAATTGCCTGCTTCTAGTCAATACCCGCTTTCACGCCCCCAAACGCGCAGTGTCATCGCGGCACTTTGGGCCCGGTGCTCGGTGTTCGGTGACGATTCGCTGCTATACAGCCCAGTTTCCGCCGCGTTGCACGATGTGCAATAGGCGGGATGCGCCCAGTAACTAGTTTGTGGAGTGCGGCCCCCTTCCGCTTACGTTGCACGAAATGCAGCATAAAGGCGCATTGCAGCCCAGTAACCCGGTATATCCTGCATAGAATGCAGGATGTTGAATGAAAATGGCCACGAAAAGTGGAAATTCGGGCTATATGCTGCATTTTGTGCAGGATAACTCGCCCACTGTGCCCGATATGGGCCTGTATGCTGCATTTCGGGCAGTATATCCTACGATGCCAGCCATTAGAGGAAAGTGAGTACCTCCATCATCCGTATGCGTTGCACAATGTGCCATCATGCGGCCGTCTCCAAGTAGCTAGTTAAGTTTTTAGTGCCACCGCCACCATCCGCCTACGTTGCACGATGTGCAGTATATGGCGGGTATGCTCCAAGTAACTAGTTAATGGAGTACGGCCTCCTTCCGCTTATGTTGCACGAAATACATCATAAGGGTGCTATGCAGCCCAGTAACTCAGAATATCCTGCATGGAATGCAGGATATTGGAGAAATACAGCCCCGGAAAGTGCAAATTGAGGCTATATGCTGCATTTTGTGCAGGATAAGTTGCCCAACATGCCATAAATGGGTCTATATGCTGCATTTCGGGCAGTATATCCTGAAAGCATAGGATAATACTGTTTTTACCAAAAAAGGTATGCTACACTAAACCTCAGACGAAGAACGTCCCAAGCCATTATTGGCAGCATTGGGACGTTCTTTTTTATTTTTAGGGGGGTTGGTTGGTACTATGACGTTTAACGATGACTATGAGGAGGCACATCGGCGGTTTATTGAGACTCATATGGAAGGAAGAACGGGAGAGCGTAAGGGGAGGCTCTCCAGAGGGCATAACTTCGCCGAGAAGCTGTTCCTGCAGAACGTGTGGTGGCCGCTATTCGGCAGCTTCGAGCATTTGCATCCCGAATATGAGGTTTATGATTGGAATCGTAAATCGCAATTCATAGACTTCGCTTATTTACCCCCACAAGGCATGTTTGCTATTGAGTGCGACGGCTTCCAAAGCCATGTGAAAGATATGGACCGTGAGAAATTCAGTTATTCCTTAAATCGAGATACATTCCTCACAGGGATGGGGTGGAAGATGATTCACTTCTCCTTCGACGATGTCCAGAACCGTCCGGAGATTTGCATCATGCTGCTAAAGCATGTTCTCGGTACGCATATGATTCGAGGCCGGCATAACGCCGGGAGCCTATTCATCCCATCTTTTGAGAGAGACATTCTTCGGCTAGCTTTTCACACGGGAGGACGTGTCGGTCCCAAGAATTTATCCGATTATTTCCGAATCAGCTTCCGCACCGCGCGCAAAAGACTGCAGTCGCTAGCTGCAAAAGGAATGCTAAAGCCCATTGAGCGTGGCGTCCAGATTCGATATTATGAGCTGAACGACCGTGCTATTGAGCATCTGTAACCGCACAGCTAACTAGCTTGGTAGAAGACTAACCAAATGGTGCACAACGTGTAAACGTAGGCGAATGGCGGTACAATAACTGGACTAATTAGAATATGCTGCATGAAATGCAGCATATTGACCCATCTTGGGCGGGTTAGGCGAGTTATCCTGCACAGAATGCAGGATATAGCCCTCGATTTGTGCTTTTCAGGGCTGATTTCGTGAGATATCCTGCATTTCGTGCAGGATAATTCAGGTTACTAGGCTGCGTTGCACCATTATATTGTATTTCGTGCATCGTAGGTGGGCGGCGGTGGTACTCAACTAAATAGTTACTGGGCACATACGCAACAATTTGTTGCACAACTTGCAGCGTATGCGGATTGCAATACTTCAATCTCTCCCCTTCCCCAATAGCTGGGCTATTAGGATATGCTGCACGAAATGCAGCATATTGGCCCATCTAGGGCCAGCTGGACAAGTTATCCTGCATAGAATGCAGGATATAGCCCCGATTTGTGCATATTGAGGCTGATTTTCTCCGATATCCTGCATTTCGTGCAGGATATTTCGGGTTACTGGACCGATATGCGCCTTTATAATGCATTTCGTGCAACGTAGGTGGATGGCGGCGGTACTTAAACTAACTAGTTACTTGGTGGGCACGCACTACTATAGTGCACAACAAGTTACCTAGGCGCACGGCGGCACTTCAACTAATTAGCTGCTTGGTGGACACGCACTACTATGGCACACAGCGTGCTACTTATGGAGATTAGCGTTACTTCAACTGACTAGCTACATGGTGGATACGCACTAATCTGGTGCATTTCGTACAACGTAGGCTCACAGCGGCACTTAACTAACTAGCTACTAAACGAGCAAAAGGCCACGGGAATAGCCCGTGGCCTAATCTTTAAAGCAAGCTGGCCGGGGCTTAGCCCAGCGTCAGCTCGAACAAGCGCGCGGTGCGCGGGCTTGGCAGCGTCACGCGCAGCTCGCCTGCAGCGGCGTCCCAGCTGCAGCCGGTGTTGCCTGCGGCTGCCGGGTACGCGCAGCGCGCGGCAAGCGGCTTGCCGCCGAGCTCCGGCAGCGGCAGAGCAAGCTCGCTTGCCGCGCCGCCGATGCGCCATACGGCGAGGTAAAGCTTGTCGCCGCGGCGCAAGCCAAGCGACAGCCAGTCGTCGCCATGCGCCGGCAGGCCAAGCGGCCATACCGGCAGTGCCTCGCGGATGTCGCCGCGGATGGTTTTGTAATAATCCAGCGCTTCCTTCACTAACTCGCGGCGGCGCGGGCTCAGCTCGGCCAAGTGGCCGGATTGGTGAACGCGGAGCAGCAGCGCGTTCACCATGTTAAAAATAACTTCCTCGTCGTCGCCTTCGCGAAGCGGATACGACCAGACGGCCGCCTGCTCCGGTGTAAGCACGGCAGGCGCACCCGCCGCGATCGACGCGTATTTGACGTAATCTTCCTGGTCGCTGGTCGATTGAATGCTGTAACGGCTCAGCATCGAATAGTCCATCCGCATGCCGCCGCTGGAGCAGTTCTCGATCACAAGCTCCGGATAACGAGCAAACACGCCGTCCAGCCATGCCAGGTAAGCACGGTTATGCTGGAGCAGACCATCTCCAACGCTATCCGCGTCCGTCTCCGTACCTACACCCGCGTTGATGTTGTAATCCATCTTGATGTAGCCTACGCCATAGTCCTCGACCAAGCGGCGGATAACCTCATCCGCATGGGCGATAACAGCCGGATTGCGGTAATCCAGCTGGTAACGGCTGCGATCCTTCACCCGCTTCCCGTGACGCATGAAGAACCAGCTGTCATCGGTATCCGCCAGCTTCGGCGAGTTGATGCCCATAACCTCAAGCTCAAGCCACAGGCCAGGAATCATCCCTTTGCCGCGGATATAATCGAGCACGTATTTGATGCCTTCCGGGAAGCGTTCTTCCGACGGCAGCCACTGGCCTACGCCATCCCACCATTCGCCCGGCGCGTACCAGCCCGCATCTATACAGAAGTATTCGCAGCCTACATCGGCAGCCGCATCAATTAGCGGAAGCAGCTTTGCGGTCGTCGGCGAACCCCACAGGCAGTTCATGTAATCATTAAAGATAACGCGAAGCAGCTTGTTATCGTCATTCTCGCGGCGAATCCGGCGGCGGTACACGGTCAGTTGCTCAGCCGCTTCCTCGACTCCGCCCTCTACCGCGCCAATCGCAACCGGCACCGATACGAATGTCTCGCCCGGAGCCAGCTTCAGCCACCAATGATTGTCATGCTCGGTTGGTCCGCTGATCAGCAGCGTCAGACGGTCCACCTGGTCGGTCAGCTCCCAATGCCAAGAGCCGTTATGCTCGATCTGCCAGAACAGGCTTTCACCCGAAGCCGTGTTCGACATAATCGCCATCGGAATAAGCTCGGCCGCCGACCAAGAGCCTGTGTTGCTGAACGCCAGACGCTTCGAGCCGCGGTCGATCAGATGAGACATGCCCAGCTCCGGCAGCGTATACGTCCGCCATTGCAGCTCGCTTTGCCATGCGTTATGCGCAAGGGTTAATGTTACCTTGTCATCGCGGTCGCCTTCGCCGTCTTTATCAAATCCGGTCAGCGCGAAGGAGGATACGTACTCGACGCCAACCTCCTCCCCGCCTTCGTTCACCAGCTCCGTCCAGCAGCGCGCAACGGCTACGCCGTCATAGAACTGAACGTTCCACAGAGCGGAAACGCCCGTAACCGGATCCTTGAGCCCCAGCACCAGCTTCCGTCCGAACTCATTCCGGCTATCGGTCAATCCGTCAAACACCATCCGCAGCCCCGGCTGCGAAGCCCGGTGCGTACGGCCATGATATTCCGCCCGGTCCTCGCCGGTTAATTGGAGCTCCATCAGGCGGAAGCCGTCTTTTTGCTTAGCCGCAACCGACTCTTCCACCCATGGTTGCGCGCCGAAGTGAAGCAGCAGCACATCGCCATTCTCCCGTACCTCATACACCAAATGCAGGCCGTTCTCTTCGATCTTTGTTATCCCCGTCGCCGTAGCCAATTTCTCCATCTCCTATTCCCGCCTTTCCGTTTCTAACGAAACCTCATATTCTTATTCCGCTAAGTTCGCAGCTTTTTCAAATCTAACGAAACTCAGACACGCTATTCACCTTCAAACCATGCTCAATCAGCAAAAATAGGCCAAATAACGCTACCTCGTTTCGTTAAACTCACAAAGCCGCTCAAAATGCCCAAATAACGTTACCTCGTTTCGTTACTTCCCAGAGTGGGGCTTGCCCCAATGGGCATCACACGCCACTTCAACCCGCTAGCCACGTAGGTGGCAGCATGCCCCAATTGGCATCGCAAGCTATCATCAGCCCGTTAGCCCCGCAGGTGGCGCATGCCATCCTAACCGAATAAAAAAGGCTGTCCCATCAGCCATTGGCTTCTGGGACAGCCCCTCGTTAAAGTAGCTTATTCGGCCGACCCGAATTGCTGCCATGCAGTCTGGATTTCGTTGATGGCTTGATCTTTCTTCTTGCTGCCGCCGATGTAAGCCTGCATGATTTCGCCGAATTTCTGATGGAACGTATCGAGCGAGTAGTTAACCGACAGGTCGCCGGATTTTTGCGTTTTCAGGATCTCTTCCATTTGCTTAGGCATATCCAGGTCAGGAAGCGGAGCGTCCTTGATTGGCGGAATGACCTTCGCTACATTGGAGAACCATTGTTTGCCGTAATCCGAAGTGTACAGCCAGTTGAAGAAGTCGATCGCTTCACGGGCTACTTTGGAATCCTTGTTGATGCGAAGCGCTTGGTCCGCGCCTGTTACGATTTGCGCTTGTTCAGGCTTGTCGCTTACAGGGTAGCCAGCGATGCCGATTTGAATGTCCGGGCTGATTTTCTTGATCGCTTCTTCATCCCATGCGCCTTTGCCCGTCATGAACGCTGCTTTGCCTTGCGCAAAGTCGCTTACTTCCGCGTTGCTGTCGCGCTCAAGCGGCTTGTCCGTGCCATGCTTAACCGTCAGGTCGATGAAGTTGAAGAAGTTGTCCTTCAGAACCGGATGATCGTTAAACGTTGTTTTACCGTCGATGAATTGTTGTACCAGTTCTTTTGGTGCGATACCCGCATCTTCAGCAGCTGCGTTTACATAGTGTTGGAAGATGTGCTTCCATACCCACCACTCTTTGTAAGCGTTGGCGAATGGCGTGATTTTCTTCGCTTCAAGCTTCGCGATATCGTCGTTCAGCTCCGCGATCGTTTTAGGAGGCTCGGCAATGCCTGCATCCGAGAGAAGCTTCTTGTTGTAGATCAGCGTCATCAGATTGCCTTTAACCGGCAGACCCAATACTTTGCCGTCCGAAGAAGTCATGTTCGCTTTAACGCCGTCCGTCATCGCGGCCGCAAGAGGCTCGTTAGTCAGATCCGCGCTGTATTCCGCGAATGTATCGATGTCGCCGCCGGCAGTCGTCTGGAATACGTCAGGCGTGCTGCCCGAAGCGATTTTGGATTTCAAAACTGTATTGTAATCGGCTTGCATGATTTCAAGGTTGATCGTTACGTTTGGTTTCACTTTTTTGTACTCGGCGATGTACGCGTTGAACGCATCCGTGTACTCCGGAGAAGCCGTGAACATATTAATCGTTACCGGTTTGTCGGAAGCCGCGCCATTACCCGCCGCACCACCGTTATTAGCTGTGTCGTTGCCACCATTGTTGCCGCCGCAAGCAGCAAGCATGCCGCCGACCAGCGCAAGGCTGAGCGACACCGAAGCTATTCTTTTGAACATTGTAACGCCCCCATTTCTCATAGTTGCCAGCATTCTGACTTCCCGTCCTGATGGCGGGCTGCTCTATCGCTGACCTTATGCACACGTTTATCATAATGAATACGGATCGGGATAAAAATGCACATAAGTGACTAGTTAAGGGTAAAAAAGCGGAGTGTTGCCCTTGTTCACTTTTTATCCCTCCTTGCCAGCGGTTCGATACTCCGTCGGTGAAATGGAGAAATAATTCCGGAATGCTTTGCTGAAATAGTTCTTGTCCTTGTAGCCGAGCATCTCGGAAATATCCTGAATCTTCAGGCTTGGATCGTCAAGGAGCTCCTTCGCCTTGTCCATTCGAATACGCTGCACGTACTCATGGATCCCGCATCCGAACTGCTGCTTGAACAGCTTCATGATGTATTCCCTGCTCAGAAAATATTTATCGGCGAACATCGATATTTTAATGTCCTCATAATACCGGTTGTCGATGTAGGCTTTAATATCTCCAATCTCGAAAGGACGATTCGCGGACAACGTCATGCGCAGCTGCTCCAGATAGAAGTGAAGCGAATCCTCCAGCAGCTTGCTGAACTGCTCATAGCTCGCAAAGTCGTCGGACAGGCCCATGAAGCGAACAGGATGCTCCTCCATTAAAGGCAGCTTGTCTCTTGGAACGCCTAGCTCCAGCGACATATCGTTCATGAGAATAATAAACCTAGCCAACGACTGGTCCGCTTCTCCAATCGTGAACAAATCTGCGCTGCCCCATTTCCGAAGCTCCTCCGACAGAATCGACTTCGCGCCAGCCGTGTTGCCGGACTCCAGCGCCGCACGGAACATTTGAATTCTCCCCGTTACAGGATAACTTTCATTAACGGACTTAATTACGGTATTGGCGACAAAATAACCCTTCAGCTTGAGCAGATCAATCCCGTTGATCGCGGCTTTGGCCGTCTCGTAAGAAGAGGCAATCTCCATAATGCTTTCGCAGGGCGTGCCGATCCCGGCCACAGCCACGATGCCAAGCAGATCCTGAAGCGCCGCCAGCGCTTTGTTCATTTGGTGCAGCGACCGGTACGCGATATCCTCCTGATAAGCATCCTTCATCGTCAAAATAACGATAAGCTCGCGGTCCATCTTGGGACTGGCGAAGCTGAACGCCTGGAAGTACTCTCCCGCAATCTCGTTCAGCATATTCCCCACGGCAAAATGAAGCAGGTCCACGTCCGAATGGAACCGGGCTTTGCGTACCTTCTCCATGTTCAGCATTCTGAGCACAACGACGGCAAACCGGTTGTCCGGATCATCCGCTCCGATCAGCGGAAGAAAAGCCTCGTTCGTCTGGCTGCGGAAGCTGCGGTCGATAATGGACAGATACATTTTTTCCTTCAGCTTGGGCAGGGACATATTGAGGGTAATATTGCGGTTAATGAATTCGCTCTCCCGTACGCGGCGCGCTTCCAGCAGATCAACCGCCTTGCGCAGCGCGGCATTCAGGTCCAGCCGGTTAATCGGCTTAAGCAGATAATCGACGACCTTGGAGCGAATGGCTTGCCGGGTATATTCAAAATCGTTATAGCCGCTTATGACGATAGTCGGTAGATCCGGGTAGTCCTGCTCCAGCACCTGCAGCAGCTCCGCTCCGCTCATGCCCGGCATCTTCATATCCACCATCACGAGGTCGATCGAATGATTCGCGATCATCTCAAGGCCCATCTTGCCGTCCGTGGCCTCCAGCACCTCGTCTACGCCAAGCCCTTTCCAATCGCCCAGAATCCGAATGGCCTCGCGAAGCGGTTCTTCGTCATCAATAATAAGAACTTTATACATATTGCCCGCCTCCCCGCGGTATTAGCATTTCCATCTCCGTGCCGGACGGACTCGTCCGGATGACTAATTGCGAGCTTATTCCGTACAGCAGCTTAAGCCGCGTATTCAGGTTAACCAGTCCTACGCTTCTCTCTTCTTCCGCCCGTTCATTCCAATCACCCTCGAAGGATTGAAGCACCTCTTTCAGTCTGCCCGGGGCAAAGCCCGGTCCGTTGTCGCTTACGATAATAAAGGCATGTCCGCCAGCCGCCCTTGCGTTAACCCGAATGGTGACGGGGCTGGAGACCATCTCGACACCGTGCTTGATCGCATTTTCCACCAAGGTTTGAAGCGACAGCTTCGGAAGCTCCAGCTCCTTCAGCTCCGGATCCCAGTCGATAACCAGCTGCAGCCTGCCCCCGAACCGCGCCTTTTGCAGCGACATGTACCGTTCGATATGCAGCAGCTCTTCGCTCGCGCGGACGATATCCTTGCCGCTGATGCAATACCTGAGCGTAAGCGCCAACGCATCCACCATATCCGCGATATCGAAGCGTTCCGCCTTCAGAGCCTTGGTTGATATCGCCTGCAGCGCGTTATAGAGGAAATGCGGATTAATTTCCGCTTCAAGCGCCTTCAAGATCGCATTCTTCTCCACCAGCTTCATCTTGTAACGCTCGTTAATGAGCTCATTCGTCTGGCTGACCATCTGGTTGAATTGACGGGACAAATACGCCAGCTCATCCCGGCCGACCACCTCGGTAGAAGCCTCGAAATCCCCGGTACTAAAGCGCTTCATCTGCTGCGACAGCAGCTTAAGCGGCTTGGTGACCGCATTGGAGAAATAGGTGATGAGCACAACCGCGAGCAGCAGGAACAAGAGACCGATCATAAAGTTCAAGTTACGGGTTGTTTTCGCGGCCGCATAAAGCTCCGTATACGGTATCGGCTTCACTAATTTCCAGCCTTCCTGCGCCCCTACGTTATAAACCACCAGGTATTTGTCATTCTCCGGCGACTTCCAGGTAAGTCCGTTGGCTCCCGTTCCGTCCGTCATCATCTGCTTCATCAGGCCGCTGCCCTCCATCGATTGGTAGAACGTTCGGTTATCCAGCGAGAACGGCACATTGTCCGGGCTTAGGAAGAGCAGATGCTGGCCTTTTTCCTCGGGAATGTCCCTCATGATTTTGTTGATCGTGCTTCTGTTGTAATAGAAGGACACCACCGCCTGCGGCGCCCGGGTCGAGATTGAGCGGAGCACCCGGTGATACGCCATAAAGCTGCGGCTCGGGTCCATATCGTAGCCCCGTTCTTCATTCGACAGAAGGAAGGATTGATACGCCTGATTCGTCCCGCTGTCCATCGCCTGCTTGTACCAGGACATCGTCGGAATGCTGTCCGCTTGGCCCGACCGGATCTTGATATCGAAGTTTTCCTTGGCAATCGTGTAGTACGTGCCGCTTCGGACGAAATACAAATAGATCGCTTCGAGATCCTCATTGCTGCGGGAGAAATACATATTGCGGAGGTAATCCTCCACGTACATTTTCGATGCATAGTCCGAGGCTGCATGCGTGATGGCAAAAGCCAGCTCGTCATAGTTAATTTGCGGCAGCGACAGCTGCTCCATCCCCGCGAGATAATCCTCCAGATTCTTGTTGACGAGAAGCAAATTGTTCGACGTGCTGGCGATGCTGTTATTTAACGCCTCCCGCTGCAGCATCTTGTACGAGATAAAGGTCAGAGACCCTACAACCAGAATAATGATCGTCGTAAAAAGCAAAATAAGCTTGTTTACCAATCGGCTGGACACACGCTCGGTCAAGGCGCCCCAGCTTTTTGCGATACGATTTGCGATAACCATCCACTCCCCCATGCCCAAGGCGTCTGACGCACAGTTCACCTTTTTACCCCTAACAGATTTCATATATCCATTTTGGCTGCCTTAAGGCGCAATTATAATACACAGTATATCGAATAAGGTACTGATGTATAGTCGGCTAACGACAACAAGACACACTAGGCGACAACTGACGACATCGAGAAGAGGTGCAAATATGTTTAAGAAAATGGGGAGAAAAGTGAGCGAGAAAGTCGAGTTCGGGCTGTTCACGCTGCCGGTTCTCATCTGTATCGCGATCGCCTTCTACATTCCGTTCGCGATGACGATCCGCTATTCCCTGACCAAATGGAACGGGATCTCCAAGCATCCTAAATTTATCGGACTTGATAACTTCAAGCAAATTTTCCTGCATGACACGAACTTTACCCAATCGGCATGGTTCACTATTAAATACGCGGTTCTTTACATTGTGCTCATTAACGTGTTTGCGATCCTGCTGGCACTGGTGCTCGACATGAAGCTCAAATCGACGCCTTGGCTGCGTGCGGCATTCTTTATCCCGTATATCCTGAGCCTGGTTATCGTCGGCTTCATCTGGAAATTCATCTTCATGCAAGGCTTCGAATCGCTTGGCGCAAGCACGGGCTGGGGCATCTTCAAGCTCAGCTGGCTCGGTGAACCGGGACTAGCCTTTATCTCCGTCCTGTTCGTATCCATCTGGCAGTCGATCGGCTTCTATCTGGTGATTTACATTGCCGGCCTGCAGTCGGTGCCGGATGATCTGAAGGAAGCCGCCACCGTTGACGGGGCTGGCCCAGTCCGCCGCTTCTTCAGCGTGATCCTGCCGCTTCTGGCTCCATCGATTACGATCTCGGTCTTTATGGCCCTGACGAACTCGATCAAAGTATTCGACGTGATCCTGTCGCTCACCGGAGGCGGTCCCGGCGGCACGACTTACAGTATCGCTTACGACATCTACCGCGATACCTTCCAGAACAACCTGTACGGCTATGGTACGGCGAAAGCGCTGATCCTGTTCGTTGCCGTGCTCATCATTACCGTTATTCAATTGACGATCTTCAAACGCAGGGAGGTTGAGGCATAATGAACCGTCAATCCAAAGCCGGACGCATCACGCTTGAAGTGGTGATGGTCCTCCTGTCTCTGTTGTTCCTGTATCCGCTGTTCCTGGCGATCATCAACTCGTTCAAGAGCTTTGGCGAGGTTATGAGAGACGTCATTGCTCTTCCGACCAAGCTGTCGTTCGGCAACTACGAGCATGTGTGGAATGTGATCAACTATCCGAAGCTGTTCCTGAACAACTTCGTCATCACCGGTCTTGGCCTCGTGGGGATTATCCTCGTTTCCTCGATCGCGGCTTATAAGCTTGCACGCACGAAATCGAAATGGAGCGGCTTGATCTACATGCTCTGCATTATGCCGATGCTGATTCCGTTCCAATCGATTATGCTTACCGTTCTGAAATTGTCCCAAAAGCTCTACATTACCGAAAGCACTTGGGGACTTGGCCTTCTGTACTGGGGCTTCGGCGCACCGCTGGCCGTGTTTATCTACCATGGCTTCGTAAAAGGGATCCCGAAAGAGATCGACGAGAGCGCAACGATTGACGGCGCTTCCGGCTTCCGCCTCTTCTTCAGCGTGATCTTCCCGCTGCTGAAATCGGTAACGACAACGATCGTTATTATCGACGTGATGTGGATCTGGAACGACTTCCTGCTGCCGCTCCTTATGGTTAACGGCTCGCCGGATACGAAGACGCTGACGCTTGCGGCTTACACCTTCGTTGGCCAATATACGTCGGACTGGCAGTATGCGATGACTGCTATGGTGATGGCCGTTCTTCCTTCAATCGTCGTGTTTATCTTCCTGCAAAAATATATCGTTAAAGGCGTTGTAGCCGGCGCCGTTAAAGGGTAATGGCGTTAATGCCCATCCGCTCCTGCCGCATCCATGCATGCGGCGGGCCGGGTGGGCATTTTTTGCGTCTATCGTCAGCTAAAGCTGGCGATTCGACAGAATCGCTCTTTTTTAGAACGATTATCGTAACTTTCGACAAAAAGTGATACACTATCGATTAGTAAGAATTGGGAAGGAGCATTGCCTACCATTTATGATCTACAAGATCCGGCCTCGCAAAGGCTTTAAGCTGTCCTCTATCATTTCATTTGTCGTTATCCTGTCTGTTCTGATTACAATCTTCATCAGCACCGTTATTGGCTATAATACCGAGCGGAAATCGCTCTTCAATAATACAATCGAGCTGAACGGCATTGCGGCGCTGAACTTAAGCAAAACCACGCAGTCGCTTGTGATCTCCATGCAGAAAAGTCTAGAAGTAACCGCGAATTACTTCTCGGACACTGAGCTGAACGACGAGAATGTCTTATCCCAGCTGGATTTCTTCATGGGAACAAGCCCGTATTTCAATTCGCTGACGATTGTGAACAAGAACGGCGTTATTGTCTCTACCTCGCCGAACAACCTGAATCTGATCGGCAGCAAGCCGACCTCGGAAGCAACGACGGAATCGCTCCGGCTGAAGAAGCCGTATATCTCGAAGCCGTTCCATGCGATAACGAACCGCTTGATCGTTATGGTAAGCTCGCCGATCTTCGACCGTAACGGCAATTACAAAGGTTTTGTCGGCGGGTCGATCTACCTGCAGCAGGCGAATATTTTCCGCGATATTCTTGGCGTTCAGGCGAGTACAACGAGCGGTTCCTACTTCTATGTGGTGGATTCCTCCGGCTACCTGATCTATCACCCGGACAAAGACCGCATCTCGGACAATGTGAGCGGCAATCCGGTTGTTCAGAAGCTGATGAAGGGAATGTCCGGCGCACAGCGCGTCATCAACTCGCAGGGGCAGAATTTCCTCGCGGGCTTTGCGCCGGTACCGGCCGCGGGCTGGGGCATCGTGTCGCAGACTCCGCAGAATCATATTACGAATATCTCGGAAAATGTCATTCAGGAGATGGTGAAATTCTCGGCACCGTTCGTGCTGCTGCTCGTCATCCTCTCGTTCTGGCTGTCCCGCAAGCTGGCACACCCGCTTAACCGGCTGGCTACTTACGCCTCCCGCCTCTCCGGCGGAGACGAGAAGCTGAAGCCGCTTCAGGCGGACGTCAGCTGGAACTATGAGGCGAACCAGCTTGTCGATACGGTAGCCGTGGCTTTCAACAAGCTGCGCGCGCAGAAGGAAGAATTGCATGCCGAAGCGAATACCGATGCGCTCACCGGCCTGACGAACCGCCGGACTATGGGCGCGATCACTACCTTATGGAAGCAGCAGGGCACGCCGTTCTCGGTCATTATTATGGACCTCGACCATTTCAAGAACGTCAATGACCGGCATGGCCATCAGATGGGCGATGAGGTGCTGAAGTTTGTGGCAGGCATCATGGTAAGCGAGAAGGGTCCGGAAGATTACTGCTGCCGCTTCGGCGGCGAGGAGTTTACGATGCTGCTGCCTCATGCGACAGAGGCCGAGGCCGCTCAGGTGGCGGAACGCATCCGGCTGCGGATCCAGCAGTCCGTTACGCCAATTGGCGAATCGGTGACCATGTCCCTTGGGGTCGCGACCTTCCCCGATGCGGCGGAGGAAGTCGTCGAGCTGTTCAAATTCGCCGACCAGGCGCTCTACCAAGCCAAGCGCGACGGCCGCAACCGCACGGTTGCCTACAGCAGCCTGATGAATATGGCGCGAATCTAATTTGAGGCTGCCCGCCTTCAGCTGGGCAGCTTTTTTTGTTCGCTTGCCCGGTAACCTTCACTCCATAGGTCCACTATCTTCTAACGCCGCGGCATTTCTCATACCTTAACTACAACTACTTTAAGAGAAGGAGACGGAAGCCTTGAATTATTATATTGATGTGGAGCCGGGAGTTAGTCTGTACGTGGAGGACACGGGCGTAGGGAAGCCGATCCTGTTCGTGCACGGCTATCCGCTGGATCACCGTATGTATGAGTACCAGATCAACGAGCTGCCCAAGTACGGATACCGCTGCATCCGGATGGATCTCCGGGGCTTTGGCAAATCGGATTCCCCGTGGGAGAGCTATAGCCTGGACCGAATGGCCGATGACGTGCGCTGCATTATTGATACGCTAGGCTTCAAAGAGCTTACTCTTGCCGCCTTCTCAATGGGCGGTGCGGTAGCCGTCCGCTACATGGGGCGGCATGCCGGTCATGGCGTCAGCAAGCTGCTCCTATTCGCTGCGGCGGCCCCTTATATTACGAAGCAGCCCGGCTTTCCGCAGGGCATGCCGCCCGAAGGACTGGATGCCCTCATCGGACTCGCGTACCGCGACCGTCCGCTTATGCTGCAGGAATTCGGCAAGCTGTTCTTCCATAACGAACCAACGCCGGCGTTCAGGCAATGGTTCGATTCCGTGCAGCTTGACCAGTCGCCTCGGGCTATTATCGCCTGCGGATATACGCTAAGGGATGAGAATGTGAAGGCTGATCTGGCACGGATCAAGGTGCCGACGTACATTTTCCACGGGGTGTATGACCGGATTTGTCCGTTCGAGCTGGCCATTATAATGAAGGAAACCATCCCGAACTCTATCCTGCTCCGGTTCGATAACAGCGGTCACGCGATTTTTTACGAGGAGCTGGATCTGTTTAATGCCTGCCTGCTGGAGGCTTTGCGGTATTAATTTCACATCGTTAATTAAGCTTCCGCCAGCTTTAATACGGAGGCTTTTTCCCATGGCCGCAAGGACAAAAGTATTGTTTTTCCCTCCGAACATGGAGATTCTGTAAAAATAGGTTTACAATAAAAGAAAAAATTGTACTCTGACGTACTCTTTAGGATGTGACTGACATGACCCAGCCTTACTCGTGGAAACGCAATTTGATCGTTTTATGGATTGGTGTTTTCTTTTGCAGCACGGCCTATTCGGTATCTATTCCGTTCATTCCGCTGTTCCTGCACAATGATCTCGGAGTGAATAGCCATCTGGAAATGTGGTCGGGATTCGCGTTCGGCATTACGTTTCTGGCCAGTGCGCTTATTGCGCCTTATTGGGGATCTCTAGCTGACAAATACGGCCGCAAGCCGATGCTCATTCGTTCGGGCTTCAGCTTAGCGGCACTTTATTTCATTACGTTCTTTATTAAAGACCCTTATGTGTTCCTGGTGCTGCGGGTGTTCCAAGGCCTGCTTGCCGGCTACGTGCCGGCGGCTATCGCCCTTGTCGCAACGAATACGCCCGAGGAAAAATCCGGCTACGCCCTTGGCATCATGGCAACCTCCGGCGCAACGGGCGGCATTATGGGACCGCTTATCGGCGGTACGGTCAGCCATTATATCGGGAACCGGGAATCGTTCGTTTTCTCCGGCTGTATCGTGCTTGTGGCTGCGCTTATCGCAACCTTCTTCGCCACGGAACATAAATTCAACCGCTCCGGCGTGCGCTCCTCCGTCTTGGATGACCTGAAGCATGCCTCGCATAATAAAGCTTTCCTGACGCTCCTTGGCATGTCTGGACTTGCGATGTTCTCGGTTATGATTCTCGAGCCGCTGCTTACCGTCTATGTACTGCAGTTAGGGACGAATGAACAGGATGCTTCGCTCCAATCCGGGATAGTGTTCTCGGCAGTTGGGATTGCGACCTTAATCGCCGCTCCCCAGTGGGGTAAATTCGGTTCGAGAATCGGCTTCTCCAAGGTGCTCTTTATCGGCTTGCTTGGCGGCGGGATCGGCAACTGCCTGCAGTTCTTCGTTGGGCATATCGCCGAGTTCGGAATTTTGCGCTTCGTATACGGCCTGTTCTTCGCCGGGGTGACCCCGGCTATTAACGCGATGATCGTGAAGTCGACGGAGACAAGCTTCCGCGGACGAGCCTTCAGCTTGAACCAGTCGGCTACCCAGTTCGCTACCATGCTGGGACCTGTTATCGGGGGCGTGCTGGGCGGCATCATCCCGATTAAATGGGTATTTATCATTAACGGCGTTATGCTGATGATTGCCGCCATTCTGGTGAAGAGACAGCATATGGAGGAAAAAATGGCCGCCTCCAAAGCCGCCGCCGAGCAGTCTTAAACTACGTTAAGGATAATCTAGAATATTCCCCCACTTCGCATATATAATGGTAGAGTGATTGAATCTACCTATGGAGAGGAATGGTAAGATTGTTCGGAAAAGTAGCTGCCGACATACTCGGTCTCAGCGATATCGGGTCGGTTATCCGGCCGGAGAATTATGATAAGGTGGATTCTGACGATTACGTCATGCACGAAGACGGCGAAAAGATTTATTTTCTGATCAAATCCAAAACCGATGAGTACTGCTTCACCAACTTCGCCCTTATTCATCTGGACGGCACCAGTGCGGTCAGCAAGAAACGAATGCTGCACCGTTACCCTTACGCGACGAACAAGATTAGCAACGTAGCGCTGGAGACGGCCGGCACGGTCGATCTGGACGTCGAGATCAAATTCGCGATTGGCTCCGTACCGTTCTCCATCGACGTGAATAAGAAGCATATCGAGCAAGTGAAGGACTTGTACAAATCCCTATTCAAAATATCCGAAATCCACCATGAGAACGAAATCAGCCTTAGCTTTGCCCGCCAAAGCCTGGAGCTCGCTTCCTCGACTTTAAGCCATGCCCATAAAGGCGACTACGATGTAGCCGATACGTTCAACAAGCTGAACCAATCCGCCTTCAACTGGCTCGAGGGAGCTCAAAAGCAGTACAAGGTAAAAGATTTCGGTGCCATCTTCGATCGTTATATCAATCTTTAATGCGCTAAAATAAAACGCCGCCCCATGAAGGGCGGCGTTCTTGCGTTTGGCGGGGCATGTTCCGGCTTGGTCTTGGTCAGAATCAACGGGCTATGCCGAGGTAAATCGCTCTACCTCCCCAGCCGAACGGCTTGCTGATAATACACTGCACGATATGCAGGATATACGCACATTTGCAGGCCGATAGAGAAATTACGCTGCACAGAATGCAGGATATTGCGTCCATTCGAGCGGATTAGGGCCATAAATCATTAATATAATGCATTCCGTGCAGTATAGTTCAGGTTACTGGGGCAATGTGCATCTTTATCCTGCATTTCATGCAACGTAGGCGAACGGCGGTGCTTCCCAACTGCATAGTGCAGCTTCAATGCTCGAGCAAATGTTTGAGCAACAACTGGCTCCTAGCCGCCGCACATGGTTCGCCGCGCGCTAACTGCTGCACCTTCCCTGCACCTTTGCCGCACCTTGGAGCTCCCGCTAAACCCGAAGCTCCATATGCCGGATCCGCGAGCTCTCCACTTGAATCGTGGAATGCTGAATGCCGAAGCGCTCCTCGATCAGCTTGATCGCCGCTTGCAGCACTCCCTGGCAGTCCGTTCCGTCTGCCACCTGCAGGTGACAGCTTAAGGAATCCAGGCCGGAAGTAATCGTCCAAATGTGAAGGTCATGCACGTCAACGACGCCGTCGATCTCCCCAAGCGCAGCGCGCACTTCCTTCTCGTCCACGTTCACCGGAGTCCCTTCCATCAGAATGTGGACGGTATGCTTCAGCACGCTCCAGGCGCTTTTTACGATCAGCAGGGCAACAACCATCGATATAATCGGATCGGCAATATTCCAGTCGAACAGGTAGATCAGAAGCCCCGCAAGCACGGCCCCTACCGAGCCAAGCGCATCGCCGAGCACGTGAAGGTAAGCGCTTCGAACGTTCAGGTTGTTATGGACATCCCCTTTGCGGAGCAGCGCCCAAGCGCTTGCGAGGTTGGCGAGCAGGCCGATTGCCGCAATCAGCATCATCGAGCCGCTGGCCACGGACGGCGGATCAAACAGACGGCCAATGGCTTCCCAAATAATAAACACCGAGATAACAACAAGCGTAATTCCGTTAAATAAAGCCGCCAAAATTTCAAACCGGTGAAAACCAAACGTGCGGACCGCCGAAGCCGGGCGAGCCGCGAACCATACCGCTACAAGGCTAAGCACCAATGCGCTCACGTCGCTCAACATATGCCCCGAATCGGACAGAAGCGCAAGGCTGTTCGTCACGAGTCCCCCAACAAACTCCAGTACCATGATGCCTGCTGTAATGATTAAGGCAATAAATAATCCGGTCTTGTTGCCCGACATATCAAAATGATGATGATGCCCGTGATGCCCATGGTCATGACCATGATGCCCGTGACTATGCCCATGACCTTGGCCATGTTGATGTCCGCCGCTGCAGCTGTCCGCATGATCCTTGCCGGAATGCGAATGCTCTCTTTCTGGATGATTATGTTCATGACTCATAAGACTGGCACCTCACTTAAAATATATGAACAACTATTCATATGTTTATGATGCCGTAATCGCCTTCTTTTGTCAATCCATGGATAAGCTTTTTTCGCTCAACGCACAATCCGCCCGGCCTTGGGATTTGACCAAGACTGCGGGCGGAACGGATCTTCAAGTTATGGATTGTTCGTATGCTGCACGTTTTGCAGCTTCTGGGATGCCTTGCCTTTGCCGTAACGGACCTGGTTTTTCTTCTGCTTGGCCTGCGTGGCATGAACCTTTGCCACAAAATCGCTAGTCGATTCCATGTTCGAATCCCCTCCTTTGCCATTAAGTAGGGTATCCGCGGAGAATTCACCTTATGCGTCCAGCGGCTCGACTGTTACAGCACCTTGGATAAAAAAGCTTTCGTCCGCTCCTGACGCGGCTCGTCGAACAGCTGCCGCGGAGCCCCTTCCTCCACAATCATGCCCTGCTCCATGAACAGCACCCGATGCCCAACCTCCCGGGCAAAGCCCATCTCATGCGTAACGATGACCATCGTCATCCCTTCCGCGGCTAGCTCCTTCATAACGGCAAGCACCTCGCCTACCATCTCCGGATCAAGCGCCGAAGTTGGCTCATCGAACAGCATAATGCGCGGCTCCATGGCAAGCGCCCTTGCAATCGCAACCCGCTGCGCCTGACCGCCGGACAGCGAGGCCGGGAACTGTCCCGCTTTCTCGCCAAGACCCACCTTGCCAAGCAGCGATAGCGCAAGCTCCTCGGCATTCGCCGGCTCCAGCTTCCGCACCTGCACGGGTGCAAGGGTAATATTGCGCAGCACGCTTAGATGGGGAAACAGATTAAATTGCTGGAAGACCATTCCCATGCGCGATCGTATCTCGGTAATAGACGACCCGGCTTCCAGCAAGGAGCGGTCTTCAATCCGAATCTCGCCGCGCTCCGGTCTCTCCAATCCATTCAGGCAGCGCAGCAGCGTAGACTTTCCCGAGCCGGAAGGGCCGATAATAACTACAACCTCCCCCGGCGCTACCTGCATGGACACATCCTTCAGGACGGTATTCGCTCCAAACGATTTATGGACTCCCGTTACTTCAATAATTGGTCCCGCCGTCATCCCGCCACCCCCTTCTTCTCCATCCAGCCCAGCAGCTTGCTAAGCGAGTAGGTCAGAATCAGATAGATAAAGGCGGCCGCCAGATACGGCTCCCATACTCGCAAATATTGACCGCGCATCACGTTGCTCCAGTACATTAATTCCGGCGCAGCGATGAGAGCAACAAGCGAGGAATCCTTAATGAGCACGACAAATTCATTGCCAAAGGCCGGTATCATCCGCCTTACCGCCTGCGGCAGGATAATAAATCGCATCGTCTGCCCGCTTGTCATTCCCAGCGATTGCGCCGCTTCCGTCTGGCCTTTATCTATCGACTGGATGCCGGCTCTGTAAATCTCCGCCGTATAGGCGGCCGAGTTCAAGGCAAGCGCGGTAATCGCCGCTACTATGGCATCGGTATGTCCAATGCAAGCGGGCACAAGCCCAAAATGCACGATCAGAATTTGAACGTATAAAGGCGTACCGCGAAAAAAATGAATATATCCGCTCGTCGGCCAGCTGAGGTACCATCTGGGCGACATTTTACCGAAGCTGACGGCCAGCCCCAGAATGGAGCCCAGCACAATCGCAAGCGCGGAGATCCCAATCGTCAGCGCGGCCCCTTTGAGCAATAACGGAATATAGTCGACAATGATATCGAATCGAAAATGCATGCGCTCGTCCTCCCCAGTCAAGAAAAAAGCATGCGCAACCTGAACCCATTACGCATGCCTTATGCCGCTTACTTCGCGTTTAGCACATTGTCGACGTTCGGCTCTTCTCCGAACCATTTTTTATAAATCTCCGTATACTTGCCGTTCTCGAGCACCGTCTTGATTGCCGGATCCAGCTTCGCCTTCAGCTCGCTGCCGGTCGGAAGCAAAATGCCGTAAAACTCCGATCCAAAGCTCGCCGTATCCATGATCGCCTTCAGCTTGCGCTCCGGATTGTTCTTCATATATTCGCGGACAATCGCAATATCGGCCACAACGGCATCCACTCCGCCCGAATCAAGCTCGAGCATCGCTACCGCGTTGCTGTCGAATCGCTTCAGATCGGTATTGTCATTGCCCATAATGCCGGACATCAACGTATCCGCCGTCGTGGACCCCTGAACCGCCACCTTCTTGTCTTTCAGGTCGGCCGCGCTTGCGACCGTGCTGTCTTCCTTCACCATAATCATATTGGTAGATTCAAAGTAAGGAACGGAGTAGTCGTAAGACTCTTCCCTCTCCGGCGTGATGGATACGCTCGATATCCCCGCATCATAGCTTTTGCCGGATTGCACCTCCGTCAGCATCGCGTCCCAGCCGGTATTCGTAATGGAATACTTCAGTCCCGCTTCATCCATAACCGCCTTCAGAAAATCAACGTCAAAGCCCGTAATCTTATCCTTATCCATAAATTCCATTGGCGCATAAGCCGCGTCGGTCGCGAACTTGTACACCTTCTCGCTGGCATTGCTGCTTGGCTTATCGCCGCTGCTTGCCGTATTGCCGCCGTTTTCCTTGTTGGCCCCGCATGCTGCCATCGTCATGATGAGAATTCCTGCTGCCAGAAGTACCGATAACCGCTTCCCCATGGTCCATTCCACCTCTCTCAACATTGGCCTAGCACAAATTGAGCTGCTCGTGCAATCGTCTATCAATCAGCTAGCAATTTATCAAGATTTTAGCAGGTAAGAACGGTTTAGCGCAATGCTATATGTAAGTTATTATAACATTTAAATAACATGGCGCTTAAAAGTCCAAATGCGTCAACGCGGTATTCACGCTCATCGCCGCTTTGCTCCCGCCGGCAGCCGCAACCACAAGCTGGGCGGGCGAGATTGTCGCTGCATCGCCGGCTGTGTAGACATGCTCTACCGTTGTTTTTCCGTAATCGTCTATCGCCAGACCACCGCTTTCATTTAATCTGCAGCCTAATTTCTCGGCAACACGGATCGGGAGATACCAGTCGGACGTTACAAAACCTCCCGTACGGGCCACTTCCGTCCCGTCGGTAAAAACGATCTTTTGCAGGCGGCCGCTTTTTCCCCTCAAAGAAGCAATTCGCTGCTCGAAGATCCGTACGCCCCGGCTCAGAAGCTTCGCCCGCTGCTGCGGCTCAAACGATCCAACCCCATTGGTGCACACAATCAGATCTTTGCTCCAGTTGTAGACCGTGGATACCATTGAGAACCGGTGGGACTCATTCTCCGAGATCACGGCAAGCGGCTGGTCTCTCATCTCCCATCCGTCGCAGTAAGGACAGCTGAACAAGGACGAGCCGTAATAATCGGCAACACCCGTTATGTCGGGCAGCTTCTCTTTTAGTCCAAGCGCAAGAATAATCGTACGTGCCTGATACACCTCACCGGTACTTGCCTGCACGAGAAACAGGGCATGCCCCCGCTTCACCATATCGACGGCTTTTTTCCGAACCACTTGAACGGAAGGATATTTGCTTATATCCAGATGCGCGGCCCGCCTGAATTCATCGGGCTTCACGCCGTCCCTTGTAATAAATCCATGCGACTCGCGCGTTACCGCATTCCTCGGCTTATTATCATCAAACAGCACAACATGCCGTCTCGCTCTTCCCAGTACAAGCGCCGCATTAAGACCAGCCGGTCCGCCTCCGATAATGGCACAGTCATATAGCTTCATCTGTTATCACTCCTTAAAATCCCTGCTCGTTATTGGTTAAGTATGGCATCTTTAGGCAAAAACAAAACGTTTTTAGAAGGAACAAAAAAACCGCGGCGCTTAGGAAGTCTTGCTTCACTTAGTACGCGGTTTGTTCGTCATTTATGCTTCGGTAGGGAGAAATGCGGGAAAAAGTTTATCCTCGAATCGGGTGGAGAGTACGACCAGCGTTGAAGAAAATCCGAAAGTATGGCATTTCTCTAGGAAGCCTTCCAAGGTCTCGCTTGTTTCCGTCACGACCTTCAGCAAATAATTAAACTCCCCGCTTGTTCGGTAGAAATCCACAATCTCGGGCGCAGCCTCGCTAAAAGCCTCGAATTCCTTGCAGCTGTTCGACTTAAACAGTACAAACGCCGTTGTATGCTTGCCAAGCTTGGATAAAGACAGCTCTGCCCGGTAGCCCGTAATGACCCTCTGCTCCTCGAGCTTTCGAAGCCTCTCGGTAACGGCCGGCTGCGACATGGCGATCATGCGGCTCATCTCCGAGATCGTAATCCTGGCGTTATCATGAAGGATCGACAGTATTTTGCGATCAATTTGGTCCATGGATGGAATCACCTCTTAATTAAAGGTTTGGGACAGCTACTAACGTAATAATTAAGTTTTCGGACGTCAAACTCCTTCATCCTCTTATGTGAATTGTAAGCCGATTCCAATAAACTGTCACTAATAACCAATGAGGGAGATGGATGACGATGACTGCGACTATTAATGAAACAAATAGAACGAATGGATTAAGCTTTTTCACCACGGGAGATGGCGTTCGGCTTGCCTATCGGCTGGAAGGGACCGCTGGCAAGCCGATACTGATGCTGGCTAACTCCATTGCTACATCCATGAATATGTGGGACGGACAGATGGAGGCATTTAAGGAGCATTTCCGCGTGCTGCGCTACGACTATCGCGGACACGGTGACTCGGATACCCCAGCCGGACCTTATTCCACGGACCGAATGGGCAGGGATGTCATCGAGCTGCTCGACTCGCTTCAGATCGGCCGCGTTCATTTTTTAGGGCTGTCGCTTGGCGGTGTCGTTGGACAATGGCTTGGCATCCACGCTCCCGAGCGGATTAACCGGCTGATCTTGAGCAATACCTCGTCTTACCTGGGACCCGCGGAGCAATGGAATGGCTTAATTGACTCGGTTCTGCAGGCCGAGAACCTGAATGGATTCGCCGATACTTTTATCAACAATTGGTTTCCATCGCCAATGATCGAGTCGGGGAGCGAGATTGTCGCAGCCTTTCGCAAAATGGTCCTCGCTACCCGCGCGGAAGGAATCGGAGGCAGCTGGGCGGCCATCCGCGACATGGATCTGCGCCGGACCGCTGCTCTTATCGGCAGCCCGACATTAGTTATCGCGGGTCAGTATGATACGGTAACACTCCCGAGCCATGGCGAATTACTCGCCGAGACGGTGCCGCACGCAAGGCTTCTTATGATGCCAGCCGTCCATCTCCCTAACGTGGAGTTTCCGGATTTGTTCGAGAGTGCTGTTCTGGACTTTCTGCTGGCGGATTAAACGGTAAAAGAGGCTGTCCCAAAAGTCATGAACTGACATTGGAACAGCCTTCATATTGGAGCGATAAGGTATACCCAGAGCATTAAAGTAGAGCTACATTGGATTCCATACCGTGTAATAGACAATTTTGAACGGAAACGCGTCCTACACTGGATTGGCTACAGTATAATCAACACATTTGGGTAGAAATAGGTTATTCTGGACTTAAACTAAAAAGTAGACACTTCGTTA
>NZ_NMOK02000051.1:0-274 GCF_003399985.2 Paenibacillus sp. ATY16
GGACGTCGCCAAGCAGGTGTTTATCACCTAAACTTTTGATGTTATCTATTTGCTGAGGATTCACTCCGAAGCATAGACAATGCAAAAGATTTGTTCCTTGAAAACTGGATAGCGAAAGAATGAAACATCCTTAAGCAATTATTGAATGTGTGCGAAGGTTGTTTCGAGTCGAGTGCGACTTTTGCGCGTTTATTTCAACCATTAGTTATCTAATCAAGAAATAAACCGCAAGGAGCAATCGACCGAAACAACCGGAGCATTAGGTTAAGCTAAT